>JBEKVX010000001.1:0-48931 GCA_049513595.1 Candidatus Staskawiczbacteria bacterium
GTCTGCTGATTTGCTGGCATGCTTGGGCTTTCGTACCGCGCCGTCTTGCCGGGATTAGCCAAGGAAGTTTACAGGGCCGGACCGGAAATTATGGGCTGGCTTGCTCTTGCCGCAGGACTCGGAGCACTTACAGGCGCAGCGCTTATTTCCGCGCTTTCCAAAAATCTGCGGCTTCGCAGATTGATTATCGTAGGATGCGTCACAGCCGGAATCAGTTTGATGGTTTTTGCGACTGCTTCGCGGCTGTATCTTGGAATTCCATTCCTGTTTTTGGCAGGGCTCGGATACACCATGACTACTGCAACTTCCAGAGCGGTGTCACAGGTTATCTCGGACCCAGCCATGCGTGGCAGAGTAACCGGACTAACCATGGCAGCATATTTCGGCGGAATGGCCCTGGGAAACTTTGTCACAGGACGTGTCGCCGAATCATTCGGCTGCCCAGCTTCCATGGCAATCTGCGGAGTTTCTTTCTTAATGCTCGCTTTTTCAATGTTCGCATTGAGGGGCAGGCAGGCGTCGATATAGTTTGTCGTCGCCTTTTTTATTATGTGATATAATAATTTATATGGAAAATAAATCAGAAAATAAAAAGAATAAAAATGTTTTTTATGTCGGCCTTTTAAGTTTTTTTGGCGGGATATCACAGGATATTTTTTCTCCAATTCTGCCGATTTATCTAACTTCAGTTTTGGGATTTGATAAAACCATTGTTGGCGTTGCTGAAGGAATTGTCTCCGCCAGCGTTAGTATCTTCAGAATTGTTGCGGGATTTTTATCTGACAAATTTAAAAAACAAAAACCGATAATTTTTCTGGGATATTTTTTATCAATGGTCTCGCGACCTTTATTGGTTTTTTTTACATCAGCGGGAGCTGTTTTGGGTTTGCGGCTTCTTGACGGCGCTGGAAAAGGAATTAAAGATACGCCCAAAGATGTTTTGGTTGCCGGCTCGTCTGAAAAAAATGTGCGCGGAAAGAGTTTTGGTATTGCAAGAATGCTTGATACTATGGGCTCTGTCGCCGGACCATTAATTTTATTTTTTCTTCTTTGGGTTTTTCAAAACAGCAGTACGCTTTACCATGATATTTTACTTTTTACAGCGGTTCCTTTAATAATTACTCTTTTATTAATATTTAAACTTAAAGAACTTCCAAAATCACAACTTACAAAAATTGAAGTTCCTCAGGGACCCAAAGGGTACCCCGGAAAATTTCCGGCATCATTTTATATTTTTATTGCAATAGTAATTATTTTTACTTTGGGAAATTCATCGGACGCATTTTTAATACTTCGCGCAAAAGGACTCGGGATATCTTTACTAGAAATTCCGCTTGTGATTGCGCTTTTTAATTTAATTTATGCAGGAGCGGCAATCCCATTCGGTTCTCTGTCCGACAAAATCGGAAGAATTCCCACTCTGGTTATCGGATGGCTGGCCTTTGCAGTTGTATATTTAGGTTTTGCAATTACCACAAGCGCGCTTTCAGTTTGGTTTTTATATTGTCTTTATGGAATTTATTATGCCACAAGCGAAGGCGTTTCAAGAGCGTTGCTGGCAGACCTGGTAAATCCAGACCACAGGGGAAGAGCATACGGAATTTTTGGAATGGCGGTCGGCTTAACAACTTTGCCGGCGAGCTTTTTTGCGGGCTTTTTGTGGGATAAATTTGGAGCGCCAGTTCCTTTTTATTTCGGTGCCTCAATGGCATTGCTGGCGTGCATCGCTTTGTTTATCTATTCCAAAAAATTTCTAAAAAAATAAAATTAAAAAAAGTTTTGAATCCGCGAAAGCGGATTTTTAGTTATAGACATTGACACATTTATTTAAAAAATATATCATTTAATAACGTCTGGCTCTGTTGCGGAATGGTTCTGCGACAAGTTGACCCAGCCAGATTGTGCCGGTTTTCCTTTTTGGGAGGATTTGCCATGAAGCGCCGGTTGCACCTGGACATGAAGATTTCGGCCACCACGAAGAAGAAGACGACTGCGGTGCACGCGCTGCTCTGACCAAGATCCGGGCCGGGCGGCGTGTGAAGATGCCGTAGGCACCTAGTGTGCCACGGCACGCGGACTACGACGGGAAGACATCTGTCCACCGGCAGGTGTCAAAATTACTTCACTAGCAGCTAGCAGCCCCGGTGGATCGGACTGGCTGGCCCGGTGCGGAGGGGCTCCAGATGCGAGCATGAGTGGAACGCCGCTTGTCTCAGGGCGCGGGAACTCATCTCCTTCTTGGAGCCCCTCTCGCACTTGTTTGTTCTTATCGCACATTGAAATCGGCGGGGCGTAGCTCAGCGGCTAGAGTGCCATCACCGTAGAAAGGTGGAGGTCGTGGGTTCGAGTCCTACCGCCCCGATTTAGGTCAACGGCAGACATAAGTGCCGTTTTTTGTTGTAAAAATTTTGAAATATGATATTATAAAAATTAAATTGTTGGGGTCGTAAGCTGAATAGGAACAGCACCCGAAAGGGAGGTATGTGGGTTCAAATCCTGCCGACTCCACTTGCCAGAATTTACTGGTAAACTTTGTTCGTTGACTTTTAAGGCAGGGAGGTGTCTCGTGCTAGACGTAAAATTCATGATAGACAGAAAACTACTAGATGAGCTCTGCGCGGAGTCAGCCACGCTGGAGCTTACCGATGGCGACCTAATTGATTCATCGCATAGAGAACGGCTTGGCGGCAGAATAAACGACTTGAGAACCGAGCTCCTGACCAGAATGGGCGGTGGCACAATTGAGCCCGGTGATGAATTGGAACTGCAGGGATACGTAGATAGCGTTGTGCGGTCAGTGAACAGTGGCAAGAAGCAGCCAGCAGACGTGATCAAAAACCAGCGTAATCAGATGGCCAAGATATTGGTCAAAGCATCGCGGATCTCGTTGGCGAAAGCACTCTCGTAAACCGTACATCACGGGCCAATCAAAGGGCGCAAAGCGTCAGGGACCTTGGAGATCGTCTTCGGGGTCTGTTTTTTTACAAAATATTGCAAAATTTTTGAAAAGTAATATCATAAAAATAATCTGACACATCTGGAACTACGTGCCACGTAGTTCCGAACAAGAAAGGAGGTGTGTCATGACGGGGAAGCTGTGGTGTTGCTCGGCCATCAACACGTCGTAGGCACAAGAAGATCGCCGAATTGCGTGTAGTGTCCGAGCGGAGCCACTGGGCAGGAAGCGGAGCGTGTCTGCTCTGCCCAGTGGCCAACGGAGACGTAGCTCAGTTGGGAGAGCGCCTGGCGATTAAACCAGGAGGTCGTAGGTTCAACTCCTATCGTCTCCATTTTAGCCAGACCGTCACTGGCGATCAGCTCATTGTTCTCCTTATTTCGTGGAGGTGTCTCATGAACTTCGCAGGCATGACAGACGAAAATCTCCAATCGTGGCTAGATGACCTTACAGAAGAAAGAGATGTGCTCGATGAGCGCAAATTTCCTTGGGCCGCACTTTCTTATGACCAACAAATCGCCGCGCTAGAGCAAGAACTCCAAGGGAGGAAATCTCCTGAGAGCTCGACACTTCAAGCGACTGCGACTGCGTAAGGCGCGATTCGCGTCAGGGACCTTGAAGTTGAAGTTCAGCTTCGGGTCTATTTTTTTGTTTTTTTAGAATTGCGCATAGAAACCACTTGACTTTTGGTTTTTTTAGGTCTAAAATATAGAATATAAATAAAAATTTAAAGCAAAATATGCCCTTTACGAAACGAGGCAAATATTATTACAGCCCAAGCGGCAGAAAATTTACAAAAAAACAAGTAGCTTTATATTACGCCACTCAGGGATTTAGGAAAAAACCAAAAAATGCCAGAAGAAAATAAAAAAAATAATAAACAAAAAGAGGAATCCTCCTCCGCTAAAGCTACGGAGGATGAGGTTGCGAACCTCAAAAAAGAATTGGAAGACGCAAAAGCAAAGTGCGAGGAATATTTAAACGGCTGGAAACGCGAGCGCGCTGATTTTTTGAATTACAAAAAAGATGAAATGGAAAGAATTGGGCAACTTGTAAAATATTCAAACGAGGAATTAATTTTAAAAATAATTCCAATTTTAGACAACATTTATTTAGCCGAGTCGCACGTTCCAAAAGAATTCGAAGGCAACGATTGGCTGGCAGGATTTTTACAAATTAAAAAACAATTGTCTGGCTTTCTTTCCAAAGAGGGGATTGAGCCCATAAAAACAACCGGCGAAAAATTTGACCCAAACACAATGGAAGCGGTTGAAGGAGAAGGCGAAATTGTTTCAGAAGAACTCCAACGCGGCTACACCCTGCACGGAAAAATAGTCCGCGTCGCAAAAGTAAAAATTTCAAAATAGTATAACATAGTGAAAACGATTGTTCCAAAGTTCTTGAGAACTTTGGAACAATCACCGTCGGTGATATAATAAATTTATATGAAAAAAAGTTATTATCAATTAGAAAGAATCGTCAAAGGTGTTGCAAACCATCGGCGGATTGAGATTTTGGAATTATTAAAAATAAATCCAGAATTATCTTTGGAAAATATTTCAAGAAAATTAGGCGTTAATTTCAAAACCATATCCGAACACATCAAAAGGTTGGCGGCAGCAGGATTTGTTTTGAAAAGATACGAGGGTCACAACGTCCGACACAAAATAACAAATAGAGGTTCGGTTATTCTTAAGTTCTTGAGAACTTTGGAATAAACGAAACGAATTATATTATGATTGAACAGTACGAAAAGCAATTCGGCGAAATAAAAACCCAGTTGCCAGTAATGAATAATAAAAACACAACCGAGGACTCAAAATTAGGATTTTAAATATTAAAAAGTTATTAGATAAATATGGAGGAACAAAAAATTCAGCTTGATGGGATTCATTGGTGTTTGTATTCATCTGGTGATATTGAACCATTATGCCCTAAACATAATCTAAGATTAAGACCGGGTGATGAAGCACGACGTTTTCATTGGGATTACACAGAATTATATTGCGAGGAATGCGCTAAGCCGTATACTCTGCCACGATACTATTCTAAAGAGACACAATATATTCGCGACAAAATAGATTCTAAAGAATTTAAGTCGCTCAAATTAATTAATTTAGATGACGAAGCCATTCCTTTGGCAGAGGATAAAGTTAAAACAAAGGACGGTAAATATTTTGTTACCGCTCTACTAACGGAATCGAAAGTTGGAAAAAGATTGGTTATTTATGCTGGAGAAAAGGGTAAAAATGAAAAATGTCAGATTTTTGTCGAGCCAGAAGTGAGGAGACTTTCATTTGATCAAAAAGATATTCACCCTAATGACGTTTTTCTAGAAGTTCAAGCTAAATTCAAAGATGGCGGAACTCATCAAATAAAAAATAATTAAAAAATAAAATTATGGCTGGAAAATTTTTGAGTTTTGTTAAGCATTGGTCGAAGGAAATTATTATCGCGCTGGTTCTCGCTATCGTTGCGTATTTCATCTGCGACGCATATCTTAAAGGAGCCAAACAACAAATTGTTCAGGATAATTTAAAAGCCGTGATAACTGTTGTAGCGGAGGACAAGTCGGGCAAACCCATTGGACAAGGTAGCGGATTTTTTATTAACCCCAACGGTGAATTAGTAACTAATTATCATGTAATCAAGGGGGCATCCAATATAGTAGCTACATTTCCAACTGGAGCTATTTATATGTTAGACAAGATAATTTATCAAGATGCAAGCGCTGATATTGCCGTTCTCCAATTTGTCGCGAAAAATACTCCGTACGTTAATTTAGGCAATTCGGACGGTGTCAAGCCATACCAAGATATATACGCTATCGGCACCCCCGATGGTTTACAAAATACTATATCAAGTGGTGTCATAAGCAATCCAGATGTCGACGGTTACATTCAATTTACTGCCCCGATTTCTCCGGGAAGTAGCGGTGGCGGTCTTTTTGACGAAAATGGAGACGTGATTGGCGTTACAGCTGAAAATCAACAAATTTCTTCAGGACCACAAAAGGGAGAGGATCAAAATCTTAATTTTGCAGTTCCTATAAATAACGTTAAAACTGTTCTTGCTGGCAATACAAATATTACAAGTGGTAGTCCCGAACTTTACTATTCTCAAGGAGTTTTGGCAGACAATAACCAACAATGGGATATTGCTATTACAGATTACAACCAAGCGATTCAAATTGATGATAAATATTCTGATGCATACATGGGGCTAGGTTGGGATTATTTTTATAAAGGAAACTATAACCTAGAGCTGAAAAATTTTTTAGCGGCGACACAATTAGCGCCGAATAATTCAGACGATTTGTATTATCTCGCTGGATCCTATGAAGATGTTGGGCAATATTCTGATGCGATAAATACATACACGAAAGTTTTAAAATTGAAACCCGACTATACAGCTGCTTTACATGATTTGGCACTAGCTTATTTGGCTGTTGGAGATAAAAACTCTGCGACTCAATTAGTTCCCGTATTAACAAAATTGGACAAGGGATGGGGTAATGAATTAAATATAATAATAAATAATACTAAATAAAATAATCAAATAAAACAAAAAACATATGTCAAAAATACTTGGTATAGATCTTGGTACTACTTTTTCCGCCATGGCGGTTGTTGAGGGCGGGGAAGCAAAAATTGTGGAGAATAAGGAGGGGGCGAGGACTACGCCGTCAATCGTGGCGATTACGAAATCGGGAGAACGGGTTGTTGGCGTTCTTGCAAAAAGGCAGGCGGTGACAAATCCGCAGAATACAATTTTTTCGGTTAAGCGTTTAATTGGCAGAAAATTTTCTGATGCGGAGGTGCAGAGAGACAAAAAATTATTGCCCTATGAAATTAAAGAAGCCAAAGACGGAGGCGTGGAAGTAAAAATGGGAGATAAATTTTATAATCCTGCTGAAATTTCGGCTATGATTTTGCAAAAATTAAAAGCAGATGCCGAAGCAAAGCTTGGAGAAACAATTTCTGAAGCAATTATTACTTGCCCGGCATATTTTGATGACTCGCAAAGGAAGGCAACGAAAGTTGCAGGAGAAATTGCAGGATTTGTTGTAAAAAGAGTTATCAATGAACCGACTGCGGCGGCTTTGGCTTATGGATTGAACAAAAAGAAAGATGAAAAAATTGTTGTGTATGACTTTGGCGGAGGAACTTTTGATATTTCTATTTTGGATGTGGGAGCCGACACAGTTGAAGTTAAAGCAACCGGCGGAGACACGCATTTGGGCGGAGATGATTTTGACCAGCGAATTATGGATTGGGTTGTAAAAGAATTTAAAAAAGACAATGGAGTTGATTTGTCAAAAGATAATTTGGCTTTGCAAAGAATAAAAGAAGCAGCTGAAAAAGCAAAAATTGAGTTGTCGTCTTCTTTGGAAACAGAAATTAACTTGCCGTTTATAACTTCTGATGCTTCCGGTCCAAAACATTTGTTGCTGAAATTAAAAAGAGCCCAACTGGAAGAAATGGTGGCCGATTACATTGATAAATCAATTGATTTGGTGAAAAAAACAATGAAGGAAGCCGGGCTTGAACCAAAACAAATAAATGAAGTCGTATTGGTTGGAGGGCAGACCAGAATGCCAAAAATGATTGAAGAAGTTAAAAAATATTTTGGCAAAGAACCCAACAAAGAAGTAAATCCAGACGAAGTTGTGGCAATTGGAGCCGCAGTGCAAGGCGGAATTATGCAAGGCGAAGTGCGGGATGTTTTATTACTGGATGTGACGCCATTGTCATTGGGAATTGAAACATTTGGCGGAGTCAACACAATTTTGATTGCAAAAAACACAACTGTGCCGACTGCCAAAAACCAAATTTTTTCAACGGCGGCGGACAGCCAGACAAGTGTTGAAGTCCATGTTTTGCAGGGCGAACGTCCAATGGCGCAAGACAACAAAACTCTTGGACGATTTATTTTGGACGGAATTCCGCCCGCTCCAAGGGGCTTGCCGCAAATTGAAGTAAGTTTTGACATTGACGCAAACGGAATTTTAAATGTTTCGGCAAAAGATAAGGCAACAGGGAAGTCCCAGTCAATTAAAATTGAGGGGTCTAGCGGAATTTCAAAAGAAGAAGTTGAGCGCATGAAAAAAGATGCGGAAATGCACGCAGCCGACGACAAAAAGAAACAAGAAACAATTGAAATAAAAAATACCGCCGACGCCCTGGTTTACACCTGCGAAAAGACATTAAAAGATTCTGCTGATAAAATTAAACCGGAAGATAAAAAAGAAGTTGAGGATAAAATTGCTAGCTTGAAAGACGCGCAAAAAAGTGATAATATAGAAGAAATTAAGTCAAAGACAAAAGATTTGTCGGAATTAATCCAAAAAATAGGAGCGGAATTGTATAAAGAACAACCAAAAAAAGATGGCGACGAGCCAAAAGCCGAAGAAGGAAAATACACAGAGAAATAGTTTACTGGTTAACTGGTAGCTGGTTTGCTGGTTATTTTAAAAGCCAGAAAACTAGACAACCAGAAAACTAGTCAACCAGAACAATGGATTACTATGAAATTCTTGGAGTCACTAAAAGTGCCTCGCAAGAGGATATAAAAAAAGCATTTCATAAACTGGCGCACAAATATCATCCGGACAAAGGCGGAGATGAAAAAAAGTTTAAGGAAATAAATGAAGCGTACCAGGTTTTGTCTGACCAGCAAAAAAGAGCGCAGTACGACCAGTTTGGCCGTGTATTTGACCAAGGCCAGCCAGGTGGCGACCAGGGATTTAATTGGGCATGGGGAAACAGACCTTCGGGAGAGGAATTTGAATTTGATTTTGGAGATATCGGAGACGTATTTTCTGAATTTTTTGGCGGTGGTAGGCCAAGAAGCAAAAAGGACTTAAGAAAAGGAAAAGATATACAGGTTGATGTTGAAATAAACTTAGAAAGAACGTTAAAAGAATCGGTTGAAAAAATAAATTTAACAAAATATGTTGTCTGCCACAGATGTAGTGGGGCGGGAGCGGAACCGGGCAGCAAAGTAAAAGAATGTTTTTCTTGCAGAGGAACAGGACAGGTTCAGCAGGTTCAGAAAACCGTCTTTGGGTCTTACACGACTTTAGCAACTTGTCCGGAATGCAAAGGCGAAGGAACAATTCCCGAAAAGCCATGCAATGTTTGTAAAGGTGAAGGCAGAATAAAAGGCCAAGAAACGATTGAAGTGCGCATTCCGGCCGGAATTGACACAAACCAAGTCATAAGAGTTGATGGCAAGGGCGAGGCAGGAAAAAAAGGAGCCAAATCAGGAAATTTATTTTTGAGAATATTTATAAAACAACATTCTATTTTTGAGAGAAGGGGAGACGACTTGTTTTGCCAGACGGAAATTAATTTTTCGCAGGCAGCACTGGGCGACGAAATTGAAATGAAAACATTGGAAGGAACAAATATTTTGCTGCAAGTGCAGGAGGGGACCGAATCAGGAAAGGTTTTAAGAATTTCAGGAAAAGGGATTCCGCATTTTGGCGGGTATGGCAGAGGAAATTTGTATATTGAATTAAAAATCAAAACACCGCGAAAATTATCCAGAAAACAAAAAGAATTATTTGAAAAATTGAAAGAAGAGGGGATGTAGTTAGTTGACTGGCTGACTAGTTTTCTGGTTAGCTGGTTTAAAAAATGGGGACATACAAAGATTTAGATGTTTTTAAAAGATCCTACAAATTGGCAATAGAAATGCATCAGTTTTCCCTGAAATTACCAAAAACTTTTCAGTACGATTTATCAGACCAAATTAGAAGAGCTTCTCGGTCTATTCCTTCAAATATAGCAGAAGGATATAGCAGGAATAAATCTTTCAAGGACAAAGTAAATTTCTTAAATACCGCACTAGGGTCAAACGAAGAAGTATTATTCAATTTGGATTTTATAAAAGATTCTGACATGGTTGATAATAAGGATATCGACAAATTCCGCCAAGAATATGTTATTTGTGGTAAACAACTTAACAATTTGATAAAAAGTTTAAAACCGGCGAACGAAAACTAGATAACTAGACAACTAGCAAACTAAAATTCGCCCTTGTAGCTCAATTGGTAGAGCAGTTCCCTTTTAAGGAATTGGTTCCGAGTTCGAGTCTCGGCAAGGGCACAAATTAAAAAACATTGTCGCAGATGATGTTTTTTAATTTGTGATTTAGTGCGAGATGAGAACTCCAAGGAGGGGTCGGGAGGAAAGCATTTCCTCCTGTGTAGGAAATTATTCAAAACCGAGGGTTTTGAAGGAGCGAACTTGCAGTTCGCGACGAGTTCTAGCGGAGCGGAGTCTCGGCAAGGGCACAATGAATATAAAAATATACCCTTATGGGTATATTTTTTATTTGCTTTTTTATTTTTTTGGAATAAGATTAAAAAAACATCTGCAACTTGTCAACATGAAAGGATATGCCATGATACGACTTTCTAATGGTGTTGAGTTTGAGTACGTAAATGCCAGCGGGGCCTTAAACTACGATGGCAACGGTTATCTGCCCGAACAGCCACTGCGCATGACCGGCTATCTAAATTCGTCGCTTCCTCGTTCCATAACCATTGCCAAGTCCCTGACGTTTAACCCAAACAAGGGAAACTTCAAATGGTACTGGCCGTGGGGATGTATCCGGCCGATTTGGGATGGCGGAGAAATTATCGGAGTCCACAACGCCTACGGGCTCACCAATCCCGGGTACCTGCGGTGGTGCAGAAAAATCGGGTCGCGCGTTGATTCTTCAAAAATCCGGCTTGCTGTTTCCATTTGCGGCGAGCCAGACGAACTGGCAGAGATGGCGGCAGCGGTCAGCGATTTCGATATCGTCGCGGTTGAAGTCAACGTCGGCTGCCCGAACACAAAGGGTGGCGTCAAGCTTAACCCCGGGAAAATAATTGAATCCTGCCACAAGGTCAAGAGCCGCACGCAAAAACCAGTTTTCCTGAAGGTTTCTGTTGCGCACCAAGGCGTGATGCCAGAAATCCTAAAAGGAATTGAAGACGTTGTTGAAGTTTTGGAAATCAACAGCGTTCCTTGGGACATGGTTTTTCCAGGCCGGAAAAGCCCGCTTGCAAAGTTTGGCGGCGGGGCAGTGTCTGGAAAAATCGTTCAGCGCATTACCTGGCCATTTGCAGAACTGCTTACGAGCATGACGCAAATTCCGGTGGTCTGGCCCAGCATGTGGGATTACAGCGACATCGGGTTGGTGGAAAAAGTAGGCGCCCAAGCCAAGAGCTTCGGGTCGGTTTACACTTTCCACCCATGGCGACCGACTGCATTCATCAGGAGAAAAGAAAAAAGTCGGTAGTCAAAAACAGCAGGGATGCTGTTTTTTTATCTTACTTTGAAAGATTGACAAGCGTTGTCAAGTATGCTATGAATAATATATTGAGGGTGAGTATTCCCTTATCCTACTAGGGGGAAATGCCTAGAAATAATAGCACTTTTTTTAGAAGGATTCAATCATGAAACAGATTGCCGACGGACTGTACGCGGTTGTCGAGGGGATGCCTTGCTCGCCGGATCAACTCAAAATTGTGCCGCACTCGTGCCCCGGCGCATTAGGCCGGGCCGAGATTGAGGAGGTGGCGGCGCGCGTGCTGCACTTCTCTATGGAGAACGGCCGATGGGTCGGAGTGACCTGGCGGAAGCTCGTGGCTCAACTGATTACTGAGCATGATGCCGACCAGAAGCTCGCGGTTGCCAACTCCCACAACTTCGAGGAGTATCTGCGGGTGCAAAAGGCGCGGGAGAATTACTATGCGCTCTGCGTTCTCACCCTGGGCCTGTACGCCCTGTTCGTGAGCCGGCCCGAGCCCAACTTGATGCCGGTGCCTCAGGTTGACCTGCCGTTGAGCTTGGTGCCCATCAAGGGTCCCGACTTCATTCCTGAAGCCATCAGAACACTGCTGGACAGCGGACTCCTGCGGCAAGGGAAAAACAACGGGGACGAAGTTCTCTTTCCTACGTCGCACCTGGTCAACAAGATTATGGCGGCGCAAGCCGCCTGATCAAGCAGAGAGCCATGCTCTCCGCCGAACTACTAGGCCGCGGAATCCTACGGATTGCCGCGGCTGTTTATTTACATTAAAATATTGACAAATAAAATATTTGATATATAATGTAAATAGTTATTGACAGGTGAATACGGACAAACATAAACGAGGGTGATACAATGAATCGTCCACCAATAGTTCGTAGTTGCGGGGGTTGCAACGCCTGTTGCAAAACTCACATAGCTGACGGGATGAAAAGGCAAGGGGGCGAATACTGCGATCATTGCCAGATTGGACAGGGATGTTTAATCTACGGCAATCATCCATTTGCATGCAGGGACTACCGCTGCATTTGGGCATGTGGCAAGAGCCAGGAATGTGACCGCCCCGACCGGCTGAAAATTGTCATGGACGGACGCATGCAAGGTTTTCAAGGGATGAAAGTTATGGTGCTGAACTTTTGGGAAGCAGAAGAGGGAGCCATAAATCAGCCTCGGGTGCAGCTGTTCATGCAAGCTAACATCGAGGCGGGGTTTGTCGCTGTCCATCGTCCATACAAGGGCAAGCCCGTGTTCCATTTCCCAGAAGGAATGTTTTCAGACGAAGAGCAACAGCTTTTCATAGACATCTTTGAACACTGGCATGGCCTAACGGATTGTGATATTCTAGGATGAGCTGAAAAGCCATGTGTTGCTTCTCGTTTGACCAATGGGCCAGACGCTATCGCTGCGTCCGGCCTCTTTTTTTATATTTATAGAATGTTAAAATATAGTGTACGACCATGATAAACAAAGGCGTCGCCACATTTACATTGGATTATGGAAAGTGCCCGAAGTGGCTTTTTGACAGAATGGTTTTGCTTTCCAAAAGAATGATTTACGCGATTATTGCCGAAGAAGGGCCTGACGAATTTATAAAAAGAATTTCAGACCCTGTATGGTTTCAATCATTGGGAACTGTTTTGGCTTTTGATTGGAATGCATCTGGTTTAACAACAATTTTGACAGCGGCATTAAAAGAGGCAATTCGCGGAAGCGAAAGGGACTTAGGAATTTTTATTTGCGGGGGAAAAGGAAAAACATCGCTGAAGACGCCAGAGCAAATAATAAATTGGGCAGAAAGAATTGCCATGCCAGAAAAATCAGCTAATGCCTTGGTTTATAATTCTAAAATGGCTGCCAAGGTTGACAGCTCGCTGGTTCAAGACGGATTTCAAATTTATCATCACAGTTTTTTCTTTTCAAAAAACGGCGCGTGGACAGTTGTCCAGCAGGGAATGAATATCCAGGAGCAATCAGCGAGAAGATACCACTGGTATTCAAAAGAAGTAAAGGACTTAATTGAAGAGCCGCATTCAGGAATTACCAGCGATTTAAAAATAAAAAATGTTTTGAATATGACTGCCAACAAATCTAAAGAGAATAGGGGATTGAGCACTGAATTGGTCTCGCAAAGTTTTAACACCTTGATGAAAGATATAACTTTATTGAGAAAATATTATACGCCGCTGTCACAAACTTTGTCGGTTCAAAAGGGAAAAGAACAACTAACCTTATTAAATTTAGAAAACAAAGAATTTTATTGGCATCCGGTGGTGCACGAGGATTTTTCAAAATCAAAATATTTAGAAAAAATTTTGTGGCGATTGTGCGACCAGCAACCGGGAAATTATGAAAAACTTTTGGCAACGCCGGGGGTTGGGCCCAAAACAATTCGGGCTTTGGCTTTGGTTGCTGAAGTAATTTATGGAGCAAAACCATCTTACGAAGACCCTGCGCGATATTCTTTTGCACATGGAGGAAAAGATGCCACACCATATCCGGTTGACCAGCCAACCTATGACCAGACCATAGAAAAGTTGAAATCTTTTATTAAATAAAGTAACATTAACGCCGGCGCTCATTGAAAAGAAAGGAGGCGCGTCAATGAAAGCAAAAACGAAACAAACCGCGGCGGTGCTGTCGGAAGCAGCATCTGTGCTGCTATTCGCTTATCCTTTAGGATTGCTTCTAGGGCTTCTGGGGTTGGCTGGAAGAATGTGCGGAGCATTGAGGGTTCTGCATCCTGAAAGATTGTCTTGCCTGGAAAAATTAAACAAGAAAATCCTTGTTGCCCCACATCCATCTTGGATTGACCCATTTTTAGTTGCCATTTTGATTGCCTGGTATTATGCCTTGCACCCGTTAAGGCATGCTCCACTCATTGTCGCCGATCGCTTGAATTTTTACGATTCCTGGTGGTTTTGGCCATTCAGGTCCGTAATGGTTCCGGTTGACAGGGACAGCGACAGGAAAAAAGCAACTGCTCTTTTAAGGATAAAAAAAGCAGTTGACTTGGGCAGGCCGATAGTAATTTTTCCTGAAGGCGGAAGAACCTTCAAGGGAAAAGAAGGAGAATTTCTGTACAGCCAGCGGGGCAACAAAATAAGATTTTTGCAAGGAGGCATCGGACTTTTGGTTCGCAAGACAGAGGCAGCCGTAATTCCCATCGGGATCAAGGGCAGCGATAAAGCTTTCCCAAACTCAAGAGAGCGGCTGATAACCAAATTCGTTCCTTGGAAAAGAATAACAATCGCTGTTGGCGAACCAATGAGGTTTGATGCCAGCACTCCCAGAGAGCGCGTTACTCAAGAAATCGCCAGCACACTCCTGAAACTAATCGATGAGGCATCTGCCTGATATTGGCAGATGGAGTTCCGTGGCAAACGTGCTGCGGTTTTTTTTCTTGAAATTTTCGTAAAAAAAGATATAATAAAAATAGTGTTTGGCTCTCGACAAAATTTCTTTTAGAAATTTTGTCGAGCCCGACAAAAACTTTTTATAAAAAGTTTTTGTATAGGGGCCCATAGTAAACCGGTATTACGCCTCCATGGCATGGAGGAAGACGGGGTTCAATTCCCCGTGGGTCCACCAAAATAAAAAGTACTCCCCCAAATAGAGTGTTTTTTTATTACCTGGGCTTGACAAGGGTTTTATATTGGAATATACTAATAAAAAAAGTGAAGTTCGAAGGTCTGGGGAAGAGGGTAACACCTCAACCCCAAGCAACAAGGAGGGTGCATTATGCAAACGCCGCCGGGCTGAGTCCTCGTGTCTGTGGCAATACAGACACAGCAGCTCTCGGGCAAGCGTGTGCCTTTCGTTGTGTCTAACGGATCCATTGCGAGTCCGCAAGTCCTAGAAAAGTCCTAGCCAGAACCATCCTAGGTCGATTCCAGAGAACTCGGATAAAACAATGTAGAGCATAGACCCAGACGCAACGTCGGCGCATAAGACCAGCCCACCAGTCGTTTACAGCGACAACACACTCTTCATGGGGGCGGTCGGTCTCTAAACAAGATCGCCGCTCCCGATTTTTTTTACAAAAATTTACAATAAAAAAGCTAAGCGAACTTAGCCCATGCTCTCGTTGCCCAGCCACCAATCGATGACGTCCAAAACGCCACGGGTATATGGGTGAATCGAGACCTTACCGCGGTGCTCCCTTACAAATTTAATACAACCGGGCGTTGCATTGCTTGGGCATCCGATTCTGCCAACACTCCTGAAGAGTGGAAAATCCGACTCTGAATCGCCTACGGCAATGCACCAGGAAGGATCCCAACCCTCGATTCCCATCAGGAACTTTACTGCGGTTCCTTTGCTGACACCGGCAGGAATTATGTTAATTGCCCTGTTAAAGTAGCGCTCAACCTTCAGCCGGCGTCTTTTTATCCATTTGTACAATGACCAGCCATGCCTGCGCCATTGTCTTTGTATGATATCGTTTATGGCGGGTTCCAACTCGACCGAAGACCCAGCTTTTTTTTCCAAGCTTTGGCACACCATGTAGCCCAAGTATCTTTGCAGATACCTGTGTCTGGCCAGTATCGCCGGCACTTTTTTGTTTGCCACCCATTTGAAGAATTTCTCCATGTCGGGCGTGATTGCCGGATTCATTTTCACTTCACGAGTAGTGGGATTAAAAAGCGCAGCGCCGCCTTCTACAATCATCCATGAATTTACCATCCCGAAAAAATTGGCCATCAGCTCGACAGAATTTCTGTCTCTGCCAGAGCAGAGCCGAATACTGGGTCCGTCTCCCACATGGCCGCACCGAGCCAGACGAGCAATTCCGGCGTTTGCTTCATAGTAATCAAGGCAAACGTTTCCGTCTGATGACGTAAGGCACCCGTCTATGTCCAAAAGCACGCCAAATTTATTGTCCATGGTTTCCCCCGCGTTAGAAAGTCCGATTGAAATGTTAAAGACCAGAAGACCTTTTATAATATTGTATCTTTAAGATGTTGTTGTCAATCTTGCTTTGCTAATTTATTTTTGGTATAAATATATTATGGTATTTAATAAAAAAATAATTTATTCGATTGCCTTGGTTGTGGCTTTCATCGCTGTTTTTGGTTTGGGTATTTGGGTCGGCGTTACAAAAATTGCTTATCACGTGCCGCAGCCCGGCACAATTGATTTTTCGCTTTTTTGGGACGCGTACGGAAAACTTCAGCAAAATTTTATTGACCCATCAAAAATTGACAACCAAAAAGTGATTTACGGAGCCATTGAAGGAATGACAAATTCTTTAGGAGATCCGTACACGGAATTTTTTAATCCTCAGCAGGCGCAAATATTCCAATCGGATTTAGCCGGTTCATTTGACGGCATTGGCGTGGAAATTGGCATGAAAAATGATTTGCTGACCGTGATTGCTCCTCTGCCCGGAACTCCAGGTGACAATGCAGGATTAAAGTCCGGAGATGAAATTTTAAAAATAAATGGGAAGGATGCCACAAACACGACAGTAGACGAGGCGGTGGATTTAATCCGCGGGCCAAAAGGAACTTCTGTTACTTTAAATATTTTTAGAAATGGATGGAGCAGCGCAAGGGACTTTAAGATTACGAGAGATACAATTGTAGTCCCGTCAATGAAGTGGTCATTGAAAGACAACGACGTTGCCTATATACAAATTTTCCAATTTGACGAAACGCTTCCTTCTGATTTCAAGACAGCAGCTCTTCAAATTTTACAAAGTCCGGCAAAAAAAATTGTATTGGACTTAAGGGGCGACCCCGGAGGATATCTTGAATCCGCCCAGGATGTTGCCGGCTGGTTTTTGCAAAACGGGCAGACAGTGGCAGCCGAGGACTTTGGAAAAAACAAAACAGAAGATTGCGGAGTCAATAAATCCGTTGTAGTCAACGGAGAAACAGAGTGCTTATATGTTGCGCAAGGAAACGCCGAACTGGCAAATTATCCAATTGTTGTTTTGATTGACCAGGGTTCTGCCTCCGCATCAGAAATTTTAGCCGGCGCCCTGCGCGATAACAAAAATATAAAATTAATCGGAACAAAGTCATTTGGCAAGGGTTCGGTTCAGGAAGTCGTAAATTTAAATGGCGGTTCATTTTTGAAAATTACAATTGCCAGATGGCTGACTCCAAAAGGAAATTCAATTTCAGAAATTGGATTGACTCCAGATGTAAAAGTTGATATCACCGACCAAGACATATCAGCCAAAAAAGACCCGCAACTTGATAAAGCCCTTGAAATTGTGCAATCTATGCCCACAGGAAAATAGAAATTATTTAAATTTGTTTATTCCAAAAATTTATTAAGCCCCGAAAAGGGGCTTTTTGGTTGCATTTTTATTTTAAAAAAGTAAAATAATAGAATAAACAAAAAATTATGTCAGAAAATTTAAGAAACAATGAAAACCCTACCGAGAGGACAGAACCCGCCGATTTTTTTCCCGAAGAAGTCCCCGCTGTTGAAAAACAAGATAAAGCGTTAGAAAAGGAAACAAAGAAAAAAGATGAGGAAGAAATTTTGCGATTACAAAAAGAAATTGCTATCCAGTATAACGAAACTGCAGAAAATGGGGAAGATAATATCAAAACTCCTGAACCCAAAATACTAGAGCAAAAGCCATCACCTGCTTCAAGAATAATTGGAAAAGTTAAATCCTGGTTTTCAGAATTTTTTACGATAAAATCCCAAGAAAAAATTCAAGATAATAAAAAAGCAGAAAAATTTCTAACACCTGTTTTCAAACCATTTTTTGTTGATTCTAATCACGACAATGAATTTTCCATCAGGCCGGGAGGAGGTGAAGGATTTGTGGAAATAAAAACAACTGCAAGGGCGAACGACAAGGAGCCAGATGATTTTAATGCAGATTTCTCTGTAGGGATAGAAACCTATGCTAGGCCCGTAATATTAGATGGTGGTAGCGCAGGATTAGAGTGCATATATGCACAATTTACTGTGGGAAACAAAAAAATAGAGTTTTGGGATATTGTTCCTCCAGGAATTGAATTATTCATAGGAGGTACTGGTTATGACTTTAACTATAAAATAAATCGTGCCTACGATGGCAACGAATCTCATACATGGATTACCGAAGAGCGGGTAAGGGTGAATAGATTTGCCTCGCCTTATGATTTTGTTGCCGTGCTCCATGAGGTGGGTCATGCGATTAATGACCACAAAAAATTGGCAAAAGATTGGATTGATGAATCTTGTACTATGGCGGACGCGCCTTTTATTTTGGGACAGAAACAAGAAGCTTTGATAGTCCAAAGCGAGAGGGACGCTTGGGCAGAAGCTATTAAAATTGCAAGAAAAAATGGCTTGTCAATTGAAAAATATATAATGAAAATAGCACAAGATAGCTTGAGCACTTATCAAAAATTTGTAGACGAAGGCAATAATTTTACAGGCAAAAATGTTGAAGTGGGGTATACTAATGAAAGAAGAAGGAAAATGAGGCGTGCAGGAAAAAATTTAAAAGAATTTAAAAAATAGAAATGCCTCTTATGGGTTTATTGTATTTATAGTGTCGTTGTTGTAATATAAATTATTGAATAAATAGTCCTAACTCCTGCAAACCCCTTGAAATTGTTAATACAATAAAGTAGAATATAAAATTGTATAAAGTAAAATAGATAAAAATCACTATGAAGGTTATATTGCTGCAAGACGTTGAAGGTCTTGGAAAAAAATATGAAATAAAAGATGTAAAAGATGGCCATGCCAGAAACCTTTTAATTCCAGAAGAAAAAGCAAGGGCTGCAACAAGAGTCGCATTAAAATGGCTTGCCGAGCAAAAAGAAATTATAGAAAAACAAGCGGAAGAGGACTTGAAAAAAGCGCAGGAAGTTGCCTCGAGTTTAGACGGATTTGAATTAAATATTGCAGTTAAAGTCGGAGATGAAGGGCAGCTTTTTGAATCGATTAACAACCAAAAAATTGTAGAAAAATTGAAAGAAGCCGGATTTGAAGTTAAAAAATCGCAGGTTGATTTAAAAAATCCAATTAAAGAACTTGGAGAATTTCCAGTGAACATAAAATTAGACCACAATTTAGAGGCAGAAATAAAAATAATAATAACCGCAGAAAAAACAAACGTAAAAACAGAAGAAGAATAATATGCCAACAAAATATATTTTCGTCGCGGGAGGAGTAATGTCGGGCATCGGAAAAGGAATTGCCACTGCCTCCATCGGAAGAATTCTAAAAAGCAAGGGGTTTAAAGTTACTGCTATAAAAATCGACCCGTATATCAATGTTGATGCAGGAACCATGAACCCAGTCGAGCACGGAGAAGTTTTTGTGACCGACGACGGAATTGAATGCGATCAGGATGTGGGAAATTATGAAAGATTTTTAGACGAAAATATCTACACCGACAACTATATGACAACCGGCAAGGTTTACTTATCGGTAATAAATAAGGAAAGAAACCTGGAATATAATGGCGAATGCGTTTCAGTAATTCCCGGAATTCCAAACGAAGTTATAGACACAATTAAAAGAGCAGGAAAAAAAGCAAAAGCGGATTTTGTTTTAATTGAAATCGGCGGAACCGTCGGCGACTACCAGGACTTGATTTTTTTAGAGGCCGCCAGAATGATGAAACTTGCACAACCAAAAGACGTGCTTTTTATTTTGGTCAGCTATCTGCCGGTGCCAGCAATGATCGGAGAAATGAAAACAAAACCAACCCAACAGGCGGTAAGATATTTAAACGAGGCCGGCTTGCAGGCCGACATGATTTTGGCAAGGTCGGAGGTTCCAATGGATGAACCAAGAAAAAAGAAGCTGGCAATTTATTGCAATATACACCCAGACGACGTAGTTGCGGCCCCTGATGTCAAATCCATTTATGAAGTGCCGATAAACTTTGAAGACGAAGATATCGGAAATAAAATTTTAAAAAAATTAGGCATTAAGCCAAGGGCAAGCGAATTAAAAGAATGGGGTGATTTGGTAAAGTTGATAAGAAATCATCCCAAGGAGGTTAAAATTGGTATCGTGGGAAAATATTTTGAGAGTGGAAAATTTACTCTGATGGACTCGTATATATCTGTTATTGAATCCATAAAACATGCTGCGTTTTCTCAAAACAGAAAGGCAAATATATCCTGGATATCATCAGAAAATTTTGAAAAAGACCCGAAATCGCTGGAAGAATTAGATAAATACGACGGCATAGTTGTCCCAGGAGGGTTTGGAAACAGGGGAATAGAGGGGAAAATTAAAGCAATTGAATATTGCAGAAAAAATAAAATTCCGTTTTTGGGATTGTGCCTGGGGCTTCAGCTTTCTGTGATTGAATTTGCCAGAAACGTTGCCGGCATTAAAGACGCTACATCAAGAGAATTTGACAAAAACGCTAAAAACCCAGTGATTGATGTAATGCAGGAACAGAAAAAATTATTAAAAGAAAAACATTATGGCGGGACAATGCGGCTTGGCGCATATGACTGCTTAGTTCAAAAGAACACAATAAGCCACAGGGCATACAAAGACTGGACCAAAGATGCAAAAGGACCGTATATGATTTCCGAACGACATCGGCACAGATATGAGGTAAACAATGATTATCGCGATATTCTTAAAGAAAAAGGCCTTGTGGTTGCTGGTATCAACCCAAAAAAAGATTTAATAGAAATAATTGAAATTAAAAATCATCCATTTTTTGTTGCCACGCAATTCCATCCAGAATTTAAATCAAGACCTTTAAAACCGCATCCGTTATTTAAAGAATTTATTAAAGCCGCGATTAAATCTGAGAATAAAAAAACCGCCGCTTGATGCGGCTGGTTTTAAAATCTTATTTTGATTTTGCCGGCTCTACTGAAACAATCTTTGCAGACCTCAAAGAACCGTCAAAAAGTTTTTTTGTTTGTGAAGAAAATTTAACTACCCCGTCTTTCATAGCATAAATTGTATCGTCAGAACCTTTCTTCACGTTTTTTCCGACAAGATATTTTGTTCCTCTCTGCCTTATGATTATCATTCCGATTTTGGCAAATTGCCCGTCAGAAATTTTAATTCCCAGGCGCTGGGCCGCTGAATCTCTGCCAAGCCGAGATGAACCTCCTTGTTTTGTCTTAGACATATCAGGACCGCTCGCTCACCAATCTTTTTCTACTGCAACTTGTAATTTCGGCTGCAAAATCATAAAATCTCGTCGGCAGACATTACTTCGTTAGTATACCTTCTCGATTTTCTGATTTTTCGCACGAAATTACTGCGTTTCGCTACGAAAAAATTGGTAATCGACCGGCCTAGTTTTAAAATTATTATATGAATTTTATCTTAACAAAATTTTTATCCTTTGTCAAATCTCATTTTAATGATATAATGATATTTATTATAGTTGCGCTTTTGATTTTGCTTTCATTCGCAGCGGGCTACATAATCGCAAAATATCAATCGAAGGCGCCAATAACAATAGGACAAAAACAATGAATATTCCGCAACACATTGTATTGTTTCCAGACGGCAACCGCCGCTGGGCAAAACAAAAAGGATTAATATCTTTAGAGGGCCACAAAAGGGGCTATGATAATCTTTTGGATTTTTCCGAATGGTGCAAAAACAGGGGAGTAAAAACGCTCACTGCTTTTGGATTTTCAACTGAAAACTGGAACAGGTCCAAAGAAGAAGTTGACTATTTAATGAAACTTTTAGAAAACTGCCTGATAGATAATTTATCAAAATATGATAAAGATGGCGTGAGGGTAAGAGTGATAGGGCAGCGCGAGCGTCTTCCAAAATCATTGCAGGAGGCCATTAAAAAAACTGAGGAAGCTACAAAAAACAATTCAAATCTTTTTTTAAATTTAGCAATCAGCTACGGAGGCAAATGGGATATTTTGCAAGCAGTAAAAAAAATTGTTGAAGCAAATATTCCTGCAGACCAAATTGATGAAAAATTATTTGAAAACTGTTTATCGACTGCAGGATTGCCAGCCCCCGACTTTATAATCCGCGCTGGCGGAGAAATGCGAATGTCTAACTTTGTCTTATGGCAGGCAGCTTATTCAGAATTATATTTTTGTCCAAAGTTCTGGCCGGACTTTACCGAACAGGACTTAGATGTCGCATTGGCAGAATTTGACAAACGTTCCCGAAGATTCGGAAAATAACTTTAAAAATAAGATGGAAAATCCAGAACAAAAGAAATCACCTGAATACAAACCAAGTCCCGATAATCATGTACCAAATCCAGAAATGGTAGAATTTTTTGAAACTGAAGTTTATCCAGTGCTCTCTCAACTTTTTGAGCACAGATATCCTATTGCCGAAGTTCAACAAAGATATAATCAATTGGCGACACAAATAACAAACCGTTTTCATCGTCCAGAGTTACCAGTTAAATTATCCGACGTAGAATCAAAAGATAATGCTGGTAATAATTTATTGCCAATGGGATGTGATTTCAAGGATGGCCAACCTTCTATCTCGTTGTTTGTTCCAACGTTAAAAAAAATATTCGACATGGAAAAAGCGATGAACCCGGAAAAACATAAAGAACGATACGAAGATAGTATTGTAGTCGGTTATCTTCACGAACTTGACCATTTGGCAGGGGGTTTTATTGGAACCATAGATGAAAATCTGCAAACAACAATCGATCACGAATGCCTCACTTGGGCAGAAACATGCGAACACACCATAAAATTTTTTGTTGAGACGGGCAGAGAAGTTAACCAAAGTGATTTATCTTTTTATAACACCTGGAAAAAATGCGGCCGTAATCCGTACAGCAAAAGATGGCGCGATTTTATGTCAAATATGTACGGCGGACTGAAACGCAACAAGGGTAAATAGATTTTATTGTGCGACAAATCATGGCACACACACAAAGAGCGGGGAAGCAAAACAAAAAATTGATTAAAATTATATTTTATGATAATCTTTAATATGCGTCGTTTGAGGAAAGATGACGTTCTAAAATGGAGGGATGCCATGAAAACGGCGGAGATTACCTTGTACCGAGTTGGCATGCAGGTTACCTGGATTGATGAGATTCCCAAAGAAGAGGGCTTAGTCCTGCTGGATGAAAGCTGGGCTGTGGAAACCACGCTTGACAAGAAAACAGAACTCAGTATGGCTGCCAGTCGGATATATTCTGGCAGCGTCCGGATGCTGGAAAAACTCAAGCGAAGCTACGGTCCCGGCCCCTTTACGGTGACCTGCGCCTCTTCTGAGTTCGCCAACCGTGATACGAGCCACCCTCAGCACATTCAAATCAATGCAGCGCCGGGAAAATCTTTTTCCGGCTACTGGTTCAAGCTCGTTGAGTGAGCGCACGCACACAACGACTTTTTTATTGTGCGACAAATCATTGCCCATAGACAGGATAGGGAAGCGAGAGTACTAAAAAAACAGGCGTTGGCCTGTTTTTTTTATTTTACGATGTTTTAGACAATGTCTTTGCCATTTCCAGCCATTTTGGCTGGCGCGGCCTGTTTTTATATTTTGCAGATGACTTATGAATTTCTATAAGAGTGCACAAATCATTTTTTTTCCAGGCGGCCAAATATTTTCCTTTATTTTTTTGAATTATCTCAACTCCTTTTGCCCAAAGTTCAAAATCCTTTTTCTTTTTATTAGCCAAACAATTTTTCCGGAAAAATGGCACAACAGTTTCTGCAATATCGCTTATCTTCTGCACCGAAAACCTTGCCTGGTCTTTTGATACGCAAATTTCTCCGCAGGCCATCTTGTTTTTTATTTTTTCTAGAACTTTTATATTTCCTTTCGGCGAAGTTATCACAAACTGCGCTTTCCACCTGTAATAAGTCGGGGCATTGGTGCGCTCGTGCCTTGTATCTTTTCTAAACTGCAAATCAAAACATCCATCGTTATTTACTATACTTGAAATGCTAAATTTTTCTGCCATAGTTTTAAAATTTATTTATATTTTATTATACTACGCAGTTCATTATGCGACAATAGTGCCCAACACGGTTACAATATTTTGCAACGTTTTAAACGTTGCAAAATATTTTTTTGTCTTACTACCGATATTAAGCGACATTAAGGACTTAAATTTTAAATCTTGCTGATCTCTTTTCGTGAGGTATTTTTTATAGTAATATAAGATTATATAATTATTATTTGTTTCTATGCAAAAGAAAAACATTTATCTTATAGTTATTGTAATTTTATTTGTAATCTTCCTGAGTGGAGTGTATGCTATACTGCATATAATAAAACCAAATACTACCACCAATAATTCTTCTGGAACGGCAAGACAAACAGTTAGCTCTCAAGATACTATTCGGTTAATAACTTATAAATCGTTGGATGTTTTCACTGATGCCAAGGGTATGACCCTTTACCACGACATCCAGGACTGGCCACGCAATGCAAAACCTCCATATAATCCATATACTAAATGCACCGGAGCATGCAGCGTTACCTGGCCGCCGTTCTATACTGACAGCATTAAAGTTTCTCCGCCTTTAAAGGCCAGCGATTTTATGGTGTTTACCCGACCTGATGGAAAAAAACAGGTGGCTTACAGGGGCTGGCCTCTCTACTATTACACGGGGGACAACAAACCAGGAGATGCTAACGGACAAAATATCGGAAATATTTGGTATGTGGGCGTCTCACCGGACTAGAAAGCAGGTTCTTATTGTGCGACAGATTGGATGAAATAAAAAAGGGGGACTGAGCCCTCCTTTTTTATCAGCTTTTTTTGTCTGGATCGCTATGAAATTGATGGTGGATATCGCGGAGGCGTTTGTTGGTTACGTGCGTATAAATTTGGGTTGTGGCAATATTGCTGTGGCCCAGGAATTCCTGGATGGAGCGCAGGTCAACGCCTTGATTTAATAAATCTGTTGCATATGAGTGTCGCAACGTGTGGGGAGTGGTAAAAATTGGTACGCCGGAAAGCAGGGCGTATTTTTTAACCATTCTTTCAATTGAGCGTGGCGTAAGTCGGGCGTCTGTATCGTCTTTTTTATCGCGGAAGTTTATGAACAAGGCCTTTTGATTGGCGTGTTTGATATCGTTTCTTATTTCAAGATATTTTTTAATGAAGTTTAATGCGCGCTCAGAAAAATAAACCACGCGTGGCTTACCGCCCTTACCAATAACACCCAGCTCCATATCTTTTTTATTTTTCAAACTATTAAATTGCTCAAGATTTAAGGATACTAATTCGGCTATTCTTAAACCGGTTGAAAAAAACGCCTCTAAAATAGCCCTGTCGCGGGCGCTTATATCGTCTTTTGGCTCAATGGATGATAAAAGCTTGCCAATCTGCTCTAAACTAAGGAATTTCACGCTTTTTGAGCCCCTATCTGGCTTTGAGAGCGAGATTTTATCCGGAGGCAGCGAAAGTACGTCTTTAGCCACAAAATAGCCCAAAAAGGCCCTTAAAGCGATTAAATAGTAGTTCTGGGTGCCTTTTGACAGCAATTTGCCCGTAGCTGGGCTGGGCGTCCTGGAAAGGTACAAACGATAGGTCCATATATGATCCGAGGTCAACTGATGGGGGAGTAAAGAGCCCAATTTAGCATGGTCCAACCAATGAAAAAACTTTTCCAAATAATTTTTATAATTCTCTTGAGTATTTTTTCTCAAACCTTTTTCAACTTCGCAAAAATCCAAAAAATCTTGCAGGTGTTCTTTTATTGGTTTTGATGATTTTTCCATGTTTTAGAAGTGTCTCCCTCCATATACGTCGCTTTACCTACATTTTGCGACATAGTGTATATATTAATAATAGCCGTCCCCTAGACCCCAGTCAAGCCCCAAAAGGTCAGGCGCGGCTATTGGCCAGAACCAGATGATGTTTGGGCCGGCTGGCAGTTCTGCGAAGTTCCTGGATGTAAAATACTATTTGTAATTCCAGAAACATAATTTGAAATTTTTTGTCCAATATTTTCTGAAACATTTTTTTGTTCTTGCCCAACTTCATTTTTTATCATATCCCCTCTCGCCTGGACTTCCCCGCTGATTTTTGGATAAATAGTGGATATAGCCCAGTTAGATGCTTTTGCCGTGTAGGCGCTGGCCTGGTTTGTGGCGTCAGAAATTAAGGTCTTGCCAATTCCCCTAAAATATGCCTGCTGGCTCAAAAAAACAACAATTAATATAATGACTATCACAATAATGCTAAATATAAATTTCTTCTTCATAATTTGATTAATTAATTGTATCGCTTCCCTTTTCGTTTCGTGCCAAAAGTGTCGCACAATATCGGTGTCTTCTCAATTATTCCAGATAAAATACACTAAAAAAGCATTTTAATCGCGTCTTCTATGCGCCTTAGAGTTTTTTCTTTGCCTAAAATGTCGGCTATTTCAAATGGGCTGGGCGAAAATTGTTTGCCAGACAAAGCCACACGCAATGGCCAAAGCAGGAATCCCCTGTTCTGTTCTGGATATCTTTTTTCTTTGTTAAATATTTGCGCAGCTGCAAATAATTCTTTTTCTAAATTTTTCAATTCCCATTTTTTTATTCCAGATATTATTTTTTTAGAAAACAATAACGATTCTTTTGTCGCTTCATCCCCTACCTTCTGCCAGTGCAACAAATTTTTATCAAAACTTAACTTATCTTTGAAGAAAAAATCGGAAAGTGAGACAATATCTGATAATTTTTTCATTCTGGTTTTAGAAACCTCAACAATTTTTTCTAATTTGTTTTCCGAAACCTGGCCCATTACTAAAAGCCCTGCTTTTTTGAGATATGGCGCGCAAAGTTCTGCTAATTTTTCTATGGGCTTAGAGCGGATATAAAGGCCGTTCAAAAAATCCAGACGAGTAATATTAAAAACAGCTCCGGCTTTTTGGACTTTTTCAATGGAAAATTCTTTTACCAGCTGCGGCAAAGAAAAAACTTCTTTTTCTGTTCCGGGATTCCAGCCAAGCAGCGCCATAAAGTTTACCAATGCCTCCGGCAGATAACCTTGATTATGATAATCAGCTAGGGCAACATCTCCTTGGCGCTTGGAAAGTTTTGACCTGTCGGCATTTAACATCAGGGGCAAATGAGCATAAGTCGGCTGATAAAAACCCAATGCCTGCTGCAATAAAATTTGGCGAGGCGTGTTTGACAGATGCTCCTCGCCTCTTATAACATGGCTTATTTGCATTTCAAAATCGTCAACAACAACTGCAAAATGATACAAAGGATTTTCTAAATTTTTTGCTATTACAACATCTCCTAAAAGTCCTGCTTCAAATTCCACGTCGCCGCGCACGAGATCATTAAATTTAATTTTTTTATTTTGAACGCGAAATCTTATTACAAATTGTTTTCCGGATGCCAAATTTTTTTCAACAATTTCTTTTGATAAATGGGCGCACGTTCCATCATATTTTGGAGCCAATCCCCTGCTCATTTGTTCCTGTCGTTTAGCTTCTAACTCCTGTTCTGTGCAAAAACAATAATATGCATTATCGTCTTTCAAAAGTTTTTTTAAATATTTTTCGTAGATATCCAAACGCTGCGATTGTTTATACGGCCCGAATTTACCGCCAATGTCCGGTCCTTCATCCCATTCAATCCCCAACCATTTTAATTGCTCAATAATTTCATCAGTCCATTTTTGCTCGGAGCGTTCTTTATCTGTATCTTCAACGCGCAATATCAATTTGCCTTTATTTTTTTTGGAAAAAAGATAATTAAATAATGCAGTTCTGCTTCCTCCGACATGCAATGGTCCTGTCGGTGATGGCGCAAAACGAACTCTTATTTTTTTTATTTCTGTTTTCTTTGGCATGTTAATCGAGCATTAAAAATTCTAAAATTTCACGGGCAACAGCTCTTGCTGCCAGTGGTTTTGCAAAAGCCAAAGCTGCATCCGACATTTCTGCTAATTTTTCTGGATGCAAAAACAATAACTGAATATTTTCCATAAAAAAGTTTGGCGTTAAATTTTCCTGTTCAATCACCAGGCAGGCGCCGGTTTGGCTATACGCATAGGCGTTCTTTGATTGATGGTCGCCGGCAGCTGATGGCAAAGGAATTAAAATGCTTGGCTTGCCAACTGCCGCAAATTCAAAAATACCGCTGGAGCCGGAACGGGAAATTATCAAATCGGCTGCTTTGTATGCGTGCTTTATTTGTTCTTCATCTAAAAACCCAATCGGATGATAATACTTATCCAAGTCCTTATCCATCACAACCTGCGCCTCAGCTTCTGTTTCTTTCAAATTTTCTCTGCCGGTCACGTGAATTATTTCGTAGTCCTTTAATAAACCATTTATAATTCTTAAAATAAAATCATTTATAGCTTCAGCTCCCTGGGAGCCGCCAACTATTAAAAATATTGGCTTTGAAAAAGTTAAATTAAAAATCTCTCCGGCTTTTTCCTTATCGCCATCTAAAATTTCTTTTCTTATTGGATTTCCGGTCAGGGTTGTTTGCTCGGGATTAAAATATTCTGTTTTTTCAAAAGAAATAAAAATTTTTTTCGCCCATTTAGCCGTGGTTTGGTTTGAAAGTCCGGGAACTACATCCGACTCGTGCAAAAAAACAGGAATTCTTAAAAGACGGGCTGAATAAGTTACAGAAATGGATCCCGAGCCGCCTTTGGAAAAAACCAAATCCGGCTTTATTGCCAGAAGCAGAAAAAAACTTTGTATTACGCCAAATGGAATCTTAAATAAAATATCAACAAAATTTCTCCAACTAAAATATCTTCTTATTTTTCCCGAAATAATTGTTTTTATAATTAAATCCTCCTGCTGCAATAAAATCGCGCCAAAATCATCTTTTAGACCCAGATAATAAAACTCTAAGTCCTTTTTTGGATAAAGACGCCTTAATTCTCTGACAATGGCGACCAAGGGATATACATGCCCGCCTGTTCCCCCGCCGGTAAATAAAATTTTCATGAATTTTTTGAAATGTTTAGTAATAATCCGATGCCGAAAAGTTCAACTGCCAGATGTGAGCCGCCGTAGGAAAAAAATGGCAATGGAATCCCCGCTAACGGAAAAATTCCCGCCACCGAAGCCATATTTACAAATGCCTGAAAAGTTATCCAGACAACAATTCCTATGGCTGTCATTTTTGAAAATTTATCGTTTGTGTTTTTTGCAATCTGAATTCCCAGCCAGAAAAATAAAATAAAAATTGCTATTAATGCAACGCAACCGACTATGCCGAACTCTTCTCCGATAATTGCAAAAATTGAATCGGACATTGCCTGCGGCAAAATAAATTTTTCAACTGACATTCCCAAGCCCTTGCCAAAAATTCCACCTGATCCCAAAGAAATTAAGGACTGGCTCAGCTGGCGCCCTTTGCCCAGCGGATCTGCGCCTGGATGCAAAAAAATAAACCAACGGTCGAAACGGTACGGCTCAAATTTTATCAGACAGAATAAAATAATAACTCCAGAAACAATTATCAATAAAGTGTGCCACAGGGGAGTTTTTGCAGAAAAATACAAGACAAGAAGGGTGATGGCAATAATTCCCAATGTGCTGATGTCGCTTTGAAAATATAGCGCAACAGCAATGATGCCTAAAAAAATTGCGAAAGGAACAAGTATATATATTATATTATGATAACCTTTTTTTGTAATAGATTTCCAGTCCGACACATTTGCTTCAGACAATTTAGAAGCAATCCAGGCAGACAAATATAAAATTGCCGTAATTTTTAAAAATTCCGACGGCTGCAGGGTTATGCTTCCGATTCCAATCCAGCGGCTGGCGCCCCCGACTTTAGAGCCAATTTTTGGCAAAAAAACCAAGAACAATGCAAAAAGATTCAAAAGAAATAACCAAAATGCCCACTTTTTTAAAAATCGCAGGGAAATTTTATAACCGATAAAACCTAAAATAACTGCTGGCAAAAGCCCGAAAAGCAGCTGGTGAAACAAGTAATAGTTTGTATTTCCAAATTTTTGCAAAGAAGACGATGCCGACAAGCAGGCAAAAAACAAAAAACTGAAACCAATCGTAAAAACAATCAAAAAAAATAAAAAATAATTAAAATGTTTTTTCACTTTTTGAGAACTTTTTAATTGCCGACTGATACTGGTCGCCTTTTTCCTCAAAATTTTTCCATAAAGAATAACTTGGCGATGCGCATGAAAGCAGACAAGTTTTGCCTGGTTTTGTATATTTATACGCAAACTTAACAGCTTGTTCCATACTCTCTGTCTTAAGAATATTTAATCCCGTTAATTTTATTCTTTTGCCGCTGTCTGGGAAAAGTACGGCATTCTTTATTTTATATTTTTTTATTATTTTTTCCAACTGCGAAAAATCATATCCTCTGTCTTTGCCTCCCAAAAAAATTGTATCAACATCTTTTAATGCCTTAATCGCCATTATAGTTGATTCGGGAGTTGTTGAAATTGCGTCGTCGTAAAATTTAATATTTTTAAATTTTCCCACAAATTCCAGGCGGTGCGGCAATGGTTTAAAATTTTCAATTGCTGTCTTTATAATTTTATCTGAAATGCCGAGTTCTTTCGCAACTGCGACAGCAGCCCTTATGTTTTCTTTGTTGTGCCCGCCTATCAACTGTAAATTAACGCCATCAATAAAACTTTCATTCGCGAACGGAACAACTTTTGCTCTTGCTTCTTTCGCCCAGGCGACCAATTTTTTATTTTTTGGATTATAAACAAATACATTGTTTTTATTTTGAAAATTAATTATATTTTTCTTTGCATCATAATAATTTTCAGCTCCTTTATGATAATCCATGTGTTCTGGAAATAAATTTGTCACAACTGCTATATCTGGCGAAAACTCAATATCATCTAATTGATAACTGGAAAGCTCTAAAACAAAAATTTGGTCTTTTTTTATTGGCTTTAACAAAGCATCAAGCATAGGATTTCCGATATTTCCCAAAATTTTTACATTTTTTCCGGCTTCTTTCAAAATAAAATAAATTAACGAGGTTGTAGTTGATTTTCCTTTGCTTCCTGTAATTCCAATTATTTTATTTTTTCCTAAAATTTTTGAAAAGAAAATATTTGTGGCTGTTGTGTAGGGTATTTTAAGCAGATTTTTTGGAATTCCCGGAGTTTTTATGGCAATATCAAAGGAATTTTGTTTTTTAAGATAGTCATCGCTAAATTTTTCATCTGCAATGCCAATCTTCAAACCAGGATAATTTTTTTCAACATATTTTTTTGAAACCTCGCCTTCTCTGCCATAACCCAAAATTAAAACATTTTTCATGCCAGAAAACTTAAACTGGCTGGGAATATTTTGCGCTGATTGGGCTTTTAATAGCTTTTCTGCAGCTTCTTTTTCGATTTTTATTTTTGGCAGAAGATTTTTTACAATAAAATCGTCTTTAAATTTTTGGGCACCGGAAATAAATGCTGTTTTTGACTCTTCAAAAGTTCCGACGCAATCAAACGGCTTCATTTTTCCAATGCCCAAAATATCTTTGAATAAAGATAAAAGATTTTCATCCTGGTAGAGATTTTTTTTGAAGATACCCAACAATTCTTTTTTTGTTAAAAAAGCAGAAAGTAAAGTAAAAACAAAAACGCATTTCGGGCATTGGCCGCACCAAAGACCCTTTGAAGCGCCCTTTTGGTCGTTTTTGACTAGTTTAAAATTTTTATTGCAGGAAGAAAAATATGGAAAATATTTTTTATAGTTTGAAAATAATTCTGCGATTCTTATTTCGTAAAACGGCCTTAACAAAGAAAAATATTTTACGCTTGGAGAAATAAAATTATAAATATAGTCCGAAAAAAGATTTTCAAACTCTGATGATTTTGACCACTGGTGGTTTATTAAGCGGCCTTTGTATTTTATGTTTCCAAAATTGCTGCTGTATTCGTTGGCAACCGCAAAATAAGAATATTTATACAAAACAGCACATAGAATTCCTGAGAAAGCGTATATTGCAGAAATCGGTATGTGGCCGTCGTATTTGTGTTTTTGGAAAACCTGCCAGTCCAAAAAGCGCTGAATTTTCAAAAATTTTACGCCCACTTCTCTTGCGACGCCGTCAACCAAATCGTACTTGGGGCACCCTTTGGGTCTTGTTTCTGTAAAAATTGTTGTGATGTCAATCCCCTGCTCTTTTAATAATTCGGCGGCAACAATTGAGTCCTTTCCGCCAGATAACGCAACCAGACATTTATTATTTTTTTCTAAATTATAATTTTCTGGTTTTACATTTTTATCATAAGGAAATTTGGGAGATTTTTTCGGATCTAACTTATTTCTGAAATAAAATTCTCCCAAGCCATCTTTATAAATTGTATTCCAAAAATCCGCCTCTTTTTTTGAAATAGCATAAGGAATTTTTACTTTTGTCGCACAATAAAATTTATAATAACTCACACCGGATACAAGATGCAAACTTTCTAAAAGTTTGCTGAACAATTTATTGGAAACGTTTTTTAGGTCAAGGGTTTCAGGCAAAATTATTGTCTCCGTAAAAATGAAAGGGGTTTTGCCATCAAATTCCTGTTTGTAATTAAAAAAAATCCTTTTTTTCTCAGGTTCAAATTTGTATGAGGTAAACTCAAAAATAGTGGCTTTGGCCTCCATAATTGATTAAGTATAGCAAATTTTTACATAAAAACAACCCCGCTAAGCGGGGTTGTTTAAGGTTAATTAAGCGTTAGATGAAAGGCGCCTGAACACCACAACAAATAAAAATATCAGCACAAGTGCCACTAAAATCCACAGATACCATCGTTTTAAGAATGCCCAAAAACCCGATGTTGACTGAGTAGAAGAAACTGATGCAGCAGCAGCCTGGCTTGGAATTAAGTTAATTGAAACAGAGTCGGACTGCGCGGGACCCGTAGAAACATTACTTGTGGCAACTGCCTGTTCTGTTGCCTGGGTTGAAATTGTCTGGGTTTTGCCTTCAAAAGTTATTGATTTTGCGCCTCCAGGAGTTAAAGACCCGATGCTTACGCCAGAAACAATGTCGCCCGAAACTAAGACGCCATTAATCTGTAAGTTTCCCAACGAAGTAACCTCGTTTGGAATATTTGCCGAAATGTTTACATTATTTACCTGGCTTGCCGAATTATTTACAACAGAAATCATAAAATAAACCTGTCCGTTAGAACCGACCTGAACTGTTTTCTGCCATTGTGTAGAATTTTGGTCTTGTTTTGCAAAAAATGAAACTGACAAGGTGCTTACATTATTGCTGACATTATTATTGTTATTATTGCTGTTATTGCTGGAGTTATTGTTGTTATTATTAGTATTGCTATTATTGTTGCTTGAGCAATAATTATTATAATCAGCAGAGCCGGCGGCGCAGGTTGTGCCGTCGCATTTTATAGTATTAGAACATTGTCCGCCAATACAACTGTCTAAAGTACAACTATTGCTGTCTGCGCAGCTCTTGTACAAAGTATTCGCTCTTCCGAGAGAGTCATACCAATAAAGGTTGTTTGAGTAACAAGCGGTTTTGTAGTGAGCTACGTAAGAAGGATTATATACTATAGGAACAATAATTTGCTGATATGATATAGTGCATATGCCATATTGACAGGTCGTGTTGACGCCGGCGCAGGTTTGAAAGAGGTCTTGCTGACCGCCGCATGAGTCGTACCAATAGATATTATTTCCTACGCATAGTTTATAAGCGTGATAAGTGCAATTTCCATACGGATTATATGGGGTGTATGAGCACGAATTGTTGTAGCATCCGTTCTGACAGTATTGCGACTGGCTTTCTTGGTTGCCACATGAATCGTACCAATACAAATAATTTCCACTGCATCTTTGGTATGAGTTTTGTGTGCAGTTATTATTGTTTGTGCATGCACTGCCCGAACATCCATTCTGGCAATATTGAATCAAACTCTGTTGAACCCCGCACGAATTGTACCAGTAAAGATTATTGCCGACACATTGTTCATACGAATTAGATGTACAAGGGTTAAGGTATACACAGATGTTGCCAGCGCATCCATTGGGGCAGTACTGCGCCTGGCCTTGCTGGTTGCCGCATGAGTCGTACCAGTACAAATAGTTGCCTTGACATTGCTGATATGAATTTTGCGTGCAGTTGGTGCCACAACTTCCATTAGAACATGTTTGGTTTCCCGTGCACGTGGTTTTTAACTGAGGAGCTGTGTTGTTTGAGCAGTACGAAGTACCTGTACCAGGGTTGTTGCAAGTGTAAGTGATGTAATTTTGATAAACATTGTTACCTTGGCAGAAAGGCGAGCCGATGTATGCGTTGGTGCCGCAGTCAGTGTTGGCTGTACACGTTATTGTCTGGTTGGTGCACGAACCGCCAGAACATATCTGGTTCCCCGTACACGTTGTCTTTAATTGCGAAGCAGTGTTGTTTGAGCAATATGAACTTGGTGTTCCTGCGTTGTTGCAGGTGTATGTGATATAGTTTTGATAAACGTTGTTGCTTGAACAATATGGCGAGCCGGTGTAGGTGTTGGTGCCGCACTGAGTGTTGGAGCTGCAGGTGATATTTGGACTTGGACATTGTCCTTGGCTTACCACATTTGTGCCGGCTTGAATTGCCAAACATGAGTTGCAATAAGTTCTTCCGTCTGCGCCACAAACATATACGCAATACAAAGGACAAATTATATTGCCGCACGAGCCGCCAGAACAGGTTTGGCTGGTAGTGCATTGCTGGTAAAGAGTCCCCTGATTTCCGCAAGAATCAAAATTATAAACAGAATTACCGACGCATCGTTTTGAGGCATTCGGAGAGCATGAATATATGCATTGGGCGTTTGTACAGGTTTGGCTTGTCGTACACTGCTGAAATAAATCTTGCTGGACTCCGCAAGAATCAAACCAATAAACAACGCTACCAACGCATTTTTTAGAATCGTGCGAGATGCAACTGGGCGTCGGCGAATTAATATTTCCTGAGAAATCGCACTTGTACGCGCCGTTGTTATCAAAGTAATAGCCGTCAATGTCCACAACATAAATATAAGCTGATGTCGCTCCGGCAGGCACAGAAATCGCGCTATTTAATGCGGCAGAAACCGGAACTTGCTGAATCAGCACAGTTGCATTATTGTAAAATCCAATTTGCACGGCTCCGCCATCGGTACAATTATGTAAAAAACCTTCCTCGCATCCGTAATATGTATTCCAAACGCAGGTTCCTGCAGTTTCATATCTAGTACAATAATTTCCCGTGATGGCATTTAATTCCAACATATCTCCTGGATGCAAATTGTTGGAAATTAAAATTGGACTTCTTGCGCATTGTTGTCCGGCTTTTGAAAATGGCGCCTCTAACGCGTTTACGCTTCCGGAAAAATTAATCGTGGAAGCTTTTGCGGCTTGCGGAGCAATTATTGCAGAAAACAAAATTGCCGAGCATAAAACCAGGCCGCTAATTACGAATATCTTTAAAAATGTATTCATAGATTTTTAAAGTTGTTAATATTTTTATGATTTTTTATTTATTGTTGACATTACCACTTTAAAGTGAAAAGGTCAATGCGGGCGTGGTAATAAAAACAGAGGTTCTTTATCCTCTGTTATATTACAAAATTACAAATTAAAAATCAAGGTTTTTTACCGCAACAATCTTACTGCAACGCCGACTATTGCCAGAACAATTCCGATAATCCAGGCGCGCATTGTAACTTTATATGACGGCCAGCCCAATGCCTCAAAGTGATGGTGAATTGGCGTTGATAAAAAAACTTTTTTCTTTCTGATTTTTTTGGACAAAAGCTGGATAATCACAGATAAGACCTCTATTACCAAAAGTCCGGCAATGATGGGTAAAACGTAGACAGAATCGGTAAGAAATGCCACGACAGCAAGAGTGGTAGTGAGCCCCAAGATACCTGTTTCTGTCATGTAAAATCTGGCCGGCGGAATATTAAACCATAAAAAGGCAAACAGCGCGCCGGTAATAACTGCGCAAAAGGTTGCCAAATCAATTTTCCCCAAAGAAAAAGATATTATGGTGAACGCGCCAAAAATTGAAGCAAATGTTCCACCCGCCAATCCATCCAAGCCGTCTATAATTCCGCCAGACCAGCAAGCAACGGTTACCAAAATAAATAAAGGAATATACCACAGTCCGATTGAAACGTCGCCGACAAATGGCACATAAATCACATCCCAGCCCAATTTTTGATAAAACCAAATGCTTCCGATAAGACCGATTAAAATTACTATCAGCAAACGTTTTTTAAAAGAAATTCCGCCGCCAATATATTTTCCCCATCCCTTAACAACGAGAATGTCATCTATTAAACCCACAATAGATGCGACAACCAACGTAAAAAGCGGCAGCCATGTCTGGCCTCTTGATAAAAAGTTAAATTGAGCCAGTGGCGTATTCGGAAAAATTAAAGATAAAATAAAAAATAAAAAAATAACCAAAACAACCGTAACCCAGACAAGCAGGCCGCCCATGCGCGGAGTTCCCACTTCTTTTTCTTTGTGCAGGGTGTTAAAAACAACCGCGTCTTCGCCGGAAATTGCTTTCATTCTTGCTGATTTTTTCCAGAGTTGGTGTTTATACAAAAAATTGGTCAGCAGCGGACACCAAAAATACGCCAAAACCGAAGTAATGGCTGCCAGACAAAAAATTTTGATAACGTTAAAAATTAGAATTATCATACAGGTACAGATTTAATTACAAAAGGCATTTTGCCAGTCAATTAATTGTTTCATTTCAGAAAACCTGTCGTCAGCGCCCAAAATCACGTTTATTAAGTAGCCATTATCTTTTGGGTTGTTCATTACTAAAAGCAGACATCCCTTTGCCTGCGTGGTAAAACCGGTTTTGCTGCAGACAATCTCGGGAATTTCTCCCAAAAGCTGGTCTGTGTTTGAGACCTCGCCAAAGCCAGGCACATAAAACTCTTTTACCCTGCTTATGTCAGCTATTCTGGGATAATTTTTCAAGATATATTCTGCCAATTTTACTAAATCGTCTGCTGTGGAAACATTTTGCGGGCTCAAACCGGTCGGATCTGCAAAAAAAGTATTTTCTAAGCCAATTTCTTTTGCCTTTTGATTCATTAAACCAACAAATGCCTCCTCCCCCGGGGTGCTCCCTGGGCCTTCTGACAAGGCATACGCTGATTTATTGGACGATTCAACCAGCATTATTTCCAAAAAATTTTCTGCCGGCATAGTATCTCCCGATTTTACATCCTGCTTCATTGAATCCTGAGAATCGGCAATTTCATCTACCGTGATATTATCTGATAAATTGTAGTTATCTAAAACAATTACCGCTGTCATTAATTTGGTTAAACTGGCAATCGGTAATTTTGTGTCGCTGGCTTTCTCAAAAAGGATTTTGTCTGCATCAGATAAATTGCTTTCAACGGAAATTGCCGACTCCGCGCTTATTTCCGGCTTTACGGCCGGCTGCACGGAATTTTCCGGCACAATATCTTGAACAGCGCCAGAAACACTTCCTAAAAATGCCTCTTTATTTTGACCTTGCGCAAAATTCTCAAAAATCCACTGCACACCGGAAATTAAATATACAAAAACCAGCAAAAAAATAAACGACAATAAAAAACCTCCGATTGCGCGCTTTAAATTCATTTATTTTTATGGGGTTAATCTTTTTACGCCGCGATAAACAAACATTGCATCTCTTACATTATCAAGACCAAAAAGTTTCATAATCATGCGATTCGGCCCCATGCCGTAACCACCGTGAGGAGGACATCCGTATTTGAAAAAATCCAGATAAAACTGTAGTTTTTTTGTATTCATACCCTTTTTTTTGGCCTGGCTCACTAAAACATCGTAGCGATGTTCTCTTTGCGCGCCAGTCGTAATTTCAAGGCCATTCCAAAGCAAATCAAAACTTTTTGTGAGCGTTGGATTTTTTTCATCATGCATATGATAGAAAGGCCTCGCGCTTACAGGATATTCTGTGACAAAAACAAACTCGTGACCATATTTTTCTTTTATATAATCGCCGAGACCGCGTTCTTCCTCCGAGGATAAGTCGCCCTCTTTTCCGCCGCTGATTCCACGGCCTGAAAGAATACTTTTCGCCTCTTTAATTGATATTTCGGGGAATGGAAGCGAAGGGACAACAACTTCTCTGTCAAACATTTTTTTAATTTTTTCGCCATAAACCTCTTTTATCCTTTTCAATCCATAAGCAATCATTCTCTCTTCTTCATCCATCACGTCGTGGTGAGAATCAATAAAAGAGATCTCCGCGTCGTAACCGGTAAACTCCGTCGCGTGGCGGGAGGTAAATGACGGTTCGGCGCGAAAAACCGGACCCACTTCAAAAACTTTTTCAAAACCTGCCGCCATCGCCATTTGCTTATAAAACTGCGGACTTTGAGCAAGATATGCTTTTTTTTCAAAATATTTTACTTCAAAAACTTCTGATCCTGATTCGCTGGCGGTAGCAATGAGTTTTGGAGAGTGTATTTCCAAATAATTATTTGAAATCCAAAACTCCCTAAAGGCCTCTTCCATTAATGTCCAGACCTTAAAGATCAATGCATTTTTAGGCTTTCGCAGATCTATCCATCTCCAATCCATTCTCTTGTCAATTTCCGGCTCCTCAGCGACTTCTTCGCCAACCGGAATCGGCGGTGTCTCTGCCACAGACAAAACTTTCAGCGTCTCAACCGACATTTCAACCTGTCCGGTTTCAATTTTTGGATTAACCATATTTTCCGGCCTTTTTACAATCTGCCCGACAATTTCCACAACCCATTCCGGCCTTAAAGTTTCGGCTAAATCATAAACTTCTTTGTTTGAAGGCACAAAAACAGCCTGCAAAACACCGCTGATATCTCGCAAGTCAATAAATAAAATTTTCCCGTGGGCTCTTCTGGTATTCACCCATCCGCACACGCGAACCTTTTCTCCAATATGTTTTGCTGTATCGGAAACTAAAAATCTTGGCATATTAAAAAATTTTCTAATTGTTTTACTATTTTATTTTGCATTTTATAGGATAAGTAGGGTCGCTACTTGGCAAACATAAATTGCCGCCACCATCCACAAATATGTTTGAGGGCGAAAATGAGGCATTAAATAAAGTGCCGAAATTATTGTTCTTTATTATATTATTACTTGCAACAACTTGTTGATTGGTAAAATCAGGGAATTGAAACCCACCGCCCAACCCTGACGGCGCAAATATGTTAATATTTGTAGAACTCCTTGCAGATGTTTTTTGTGAAGTCAATGTGTTTGATGCAAAATTATTATTTTCAAAATACATCACTGGTTCTACGGATGGCCTTAAATCATAATCTCTAAAATACAGAAAAAGTTCTGGAGCGTTAGTGACTATATTCCCAGAAATTATATTTCCTTTCATACTGAGATAATACCATCCTCCAATACCAGCAACTCCTACATTGTCAATTTTATTATTAATAATTTGAGAGTCGTACATATATCCTCCGTTTTCAATTCCACAATCCCAATTATTTTTTAAATTATTACCACTAATCAAGTCTAATTTCTCGTCTGATATCACTATGTCGTCATCAACACCAATGTCTTCTCCTGGACCAGATCCATGGAATATGCCATCTGACATACCATCTATATTATTATTGACAACGCTATTGTTGTTACCGCCTTGCAAATCTACAACAACGCCTCCTTGTGCGGTAGTAGCTGAAAAAGTATTATTCTTCGTATTAATAAAATTTGATTGATATATCAAATATTCAAGACCCGTGAACTTACTGCCGCTAACAGTAATTTTATTGCTATTGCTAATCTCCATCATATCAGATGGACCAGCAGAAACATTAAGGTTTGATAGAGTCCCATTGCTGCTATTTAACAACATCATCGGCACTTGAGTCGCTGACGTATGATTAGTTATTGGTTGAACAATACAATTATTTATTGAAAAATTATTAACATTGTTAAAATAAATCGCATAATTTCCTCCATTACTTTCAACGGAATGATTTTGACAATCAAAATTAACATTATTTGTATCATGAATATTAATACAGGGGGTTGCAACGGTGTTAGTAATATCTGCACCCAACGAATATGTTCCCGGCTTGCTAATATCTGTACAAAAATTTATTATAGTTGACTGATTGTTCGATTGTTTGCAAGTTATAGTATTTATCCCCACATTTTTTTTGCAGGCGGAAATATAGTTGGCGCTGGTTCCGTCCCATTGCCACATGTAATTACCTTGGCAGGAAGAATAAAAACCGTACTGTTTTGTAAAACTTATCAATGTGTCATAACCCTTCATCTGGCATAATTTTTGAGCAGTCGCGCTATCCGGATAATATCCGCCGGCGCAAGATGTTTTGCAAGAACCAAAAGTTCCGTTGCATTTTTTATTTATGCAGGGCAGTTTTGGCACCTTGCTGTCGACGCCATTGTATATTTGATTATTATTAAATTTAACAGTTCCAGATGCGGACGTAGAAGAAGTTGATGCAGAAATATCCGTCAGGTTTATTTTAATATTGTTTTTTATCTTATTGAAATCAAGAATTACAACCAACGCGGCTAAAATAACAGCAACTAATACTAATATCAAAAAAAATTTGTTGTTTTTCATAAGTTTTAAAACGCTTTGAATGTTTTTACAATTTGCACCGCTTCGTCAAATCCGATTGCGCTCGTAAACCCATACCATCTTGGCGGAGTTGCAAAAACATATTTTGAATTTTCTCCAACTTCTGCGGGACCAATTGGCGCCGCAGAAATTGCAACCGATGGATTATTTCCACTTACCAATTTCCAGACATCTGGCGTAAAAACCATTATCGGAATGTCTTGATATTGCTGGCTGGCGGTTGTCTGCGGATTTTTAAAAAGGAATTCAACTCCGCTGTAATCTCCAATTTTTCCGCCGTTAATTTTCCATCCTTTCCAGGTATTTTTTTGAACAATAAACCCTTGCCATGTGGCAGGAAAAGTCATTCCAAATCCATACTCTGAATTTTTGTATGATATTTTGCACTTTCCGTCGTAAGCATAGCCGGCTCCGTGCTGAAATGCGATACATTGGTTGCAATAATTTTTCCCATCTTTCCCGCAAACGCCGCCGGAAACACAAGTTGCTGGACAAATCGGCGCTACCTGAAAAATTTTAGCAATTGTCGGATGCACAAAAAGATACTCATAACCAATCTGCGCAGATAAATAGTATCTGGCAATAAAATATCCGCCAATGCAAACGATTATTAAAATAATGATTATTATTAATAATATTAAAAATATTTTTTTCATTTTATTTCAATTTAATTTTTATAAACTTTCTGCTGCCAACTTTTATTATCATTCTATTTTGCAAGTTAACTTCTTTTTTCCAATCAGTAATTCTTTCCTTTTTATCTCCGGTTTGTATTTCCACTCCTCCTCCCTCAACTAATCGCTTGGCTTCATTTTTCGACGAAGCAAGTTTTGTATCAAATAATAAATCCAAAACAAAATAATTTTGTTTCCCAGTTTCAAAAACCGGAATATCGCTTGGTAATTCTTTATTTCTGAAAACCTTGTTAAATTCTTCTTCTGCCATTTCCGCTTCTTTTTCTCCGTGATACATTTTTACAATTTCTTTTGCCAATTTGGCTTTAGCATCTCTTGGGTTTGTCATTTTATTTATTTCATTCATCGGAACGCTGGTGCAAATTTCAAAACCGAGCTCAATCAAACCATCGGGCCAGCTCATTACTTTGCCATACATTTCATTAGGACCCTCGTCTAAATTTATCATGTTCCCCTCTGTTTTTCCCATCTTTTTTCCCGTCGGGTCAACAAGAAGCTTAATTGCTATTACAAACATATCCTTATTTTTCATTTTTTTCATCAAGGTTCTTCCCGCCAGCATGTTAAATGTCTGGTCGTTGCCACCAACTTGCATATCCACATCCATAGTCACTGCGTCATAGGCCTGGAATATAGGATATAAAAATTCGTGTACGTGAATATCCTGGCCAGATTTAATCCTTTCTTGAAACATATCTCTTTCTAACAACCTGGCAACTGTAAATTGGGACGCTAAAGAAAGCATGTCTATTGGTTTTAATTTGTTGCTCCATTTTTCGTTATGCAAAAATCTGACTTTTGACTTTTTGGAATTTAAAATTTTAAGAATCTGCTTTTTGTAATCTTTGGCATTTGTCAGCACTTGGTCGCGTGTTAGCGATTTTCTTGTTTGGCTTTTTCCGGTTGGATCTCCAATGGTGGCTGTAAAGTCCCCAATTAAAACAATAATTTCGTGCCCTAACTCCTGAAATTGGCGTAACTTTTCTAAAACTGCGCCGTGACCAAGATGGAGTTTTCCAGTCGGGTCAATGCCGCAATAAATCCTGAGCTTTTTGCCAGACATTAAAACCGCTTCTAATTCCTTGCGGCTGGGATAAATATTTTCTACTCCCCTGGTGATAGCTTCTTCTATTTTTTGAGAATTTGTATCGGTCATAGATTTTATAATAACATTATTCTATTATACTTGTTTTATAAAAAAATAAAAGAAAGCCGCCGAGTATTGACCCTTCACCCAAAAATTTGGGTGAAGGGTTGACAAGCGCTCATAAAAATGAGATGATTAAAAAAGATTATCCTGCGCTTCGTAGGATAAACTGCAACTTGAAAACCTACTTTGAGAGGAGGATAAAAGTAGGTGCTTAAAGATGGAAAGAAGTACTTCGCTTTTACACGGCCAACGACACGGAGACAAGTCATGGCAAAAAGAAAAGGCAAAAAGAGAAAAGGCAACAATGGATCGGGCGGATTATTCTCTTTCCGCTACACAACCCCAACCGTGCCAGTCGGACTCTTCAACAACGGCGGCGGGAGGCTGATTACTACAAGGATGAGGCGTGAACGCCAAAGGCGACGATACAGAACTGACAACCTGAATCACGCGCGCCTGTGTTAGTCGCTTGACTGCAATCCCACCTCCAATGAGCCCCCGATCTGTGCTGAACAGACCGGGGCTATTTTTTTATAAAAATTTTCATTATTAAAACTTGTCTGCCAGTTTGTAAATATCTCCCGCGCCCATGATTATCAAAACATCGCCAGATTTTACTTTTTCTTTAATGTGATTTTCTAATTCTGACAAAGAGGAATAAACAATGGTATTCCTATCTATTTCTTTTACTAGATTTTTGGAACTGACTTCTTGCTTAATTTCTTTAACCTCTCTTCCAGCAACATCGTAAATATCTGTAATTATAATCTCGTCTACGGGAGCTAAACGAAAAGTTTTAACGAAATCTTCAAAAAGATAATATGTTCTCTGATATTGATGCGGCTGGAAAACGCACCAAATTTTTTTACTTGGATATTTTTCTCTGGCAGCTTTTAATGTTGCTGAAATTTCATTTGGATGATGAGCATAATCAGAAACAATTGTAATTCTTTTGCCATCTGCGCTCCCCTGCTTTATTTCAAACCTTCTCCAGGTTCCCCTAAACTCTGACAGCGCATTAAAAGTAATTCTGTCTGGGATTAATAAAATTCTTGCGACTTGCAAAACCGCCAGAGCATTGGAAACATTGTGCGCGCCAGGAACTTTTAGAATACTTTTTATTTTTTTGGCTTCTTTTTGTTTTACAGAATAACTAAATGCTTTAAATTTAGGCTTTGAAATTTTTGGCGGATATTTATCATCCTTGTTAAAAACCAAAAATCCGTCAGCCGGAAGTTGCGCAATAAAATCCTCAAACGCCTTTTTAACCTTGGCAAATGTCTTGAAATAATCCAAATGCTCTTTATCAATGTTTGTGATTACAATTATTTTTGGCGAATAATGCAAAAACGAAGAGTCGTATTCGCATGCTTCAATAACCAAAAATTTGCTTTTACCTGAGCGGAAATTAGAATTTCCAAATTCTTTTAATTTTGTTCCAACAATGACAGTCGGGTCAATTCCTGCTTTTATCAAAACTAAGGCAATCATCGCAGTGGTTGTACTTTTTCCGTGAGCTCCAGAAACCGCTATTGTATAATATTCTTTTGTTAATCTTCCCAGCGCTTCCGGATAACTTATGGTTTTTATTCCCAGCTCTTTTGCTTTTTTGTATTCTGGGTTATCGGCTTTTACCGCCGGGCTATGCACCACTAAATCAAAATCATTTTTGATATTTTTTGCGAAGTTTCCAATAATTATTTTAATCCCCTTCTCCTTTAAAAGGTCAGTAATTTCCGAAGCAGCCAAATCAGAGCCACTCACCTGGTGCCCTTTTGACAAATAATATTGTGCCAGTGCGGAAACCCCAATTCCGCCGATACCTATAAGATGAATTTTCATAATATTTTATTCTCCTAATTGATGCGACTCTAAAATTGTATATTGCGGACCGCTGCGTTTTAATTCCGACTCCATAACTTCAATTGATTCTACTGTAAAAACCAAATCAATGTCCTCGTTTATTTCCGGCCTTTCGTCCAAATCAAATTTTTTAAATTCCCATTCTGAAATTCTTGCCAAAGTAATATGCGGAACAAGTCCCCTACCCTCTGGCCTGAAACTTATTTTTTCAAGCAAATCTTCCTGCAAATCCTCTTTCAAATCAGCAAGCTCTTCGGATTTTTCTCCATCTGCCCAAACCATTCGCGGAGGATTCTTTTTCGGCGGCGCATACAAAATTTTATTCAAAGTTATTGAAAATGTCTTATGTTTTTTTACAACTTGTTTTACAATTTGACAGGCATCTCCAATTTCAACATCGGTTAAGTCGCCCAAAAATTCCAAGGTAATATGCAAATTATCTTTTGCTGTCCATTTTGCAGGCAACTCAGGCCATTTATCACAAAACTTAGCCAATTCCCTTTTGACTTCCTCTGGCAAATTTATAGCAATAAAAACCCTGTGTCGCTTTTCCATGACTTTACTTTATCAAAAAAATTGTTTTATTTCACTATTGACAAATCTAAATAATAGTTATAAATTATAATTATTATCCTAAACCCAGCCAGAAAGGAAACCTATGGATAATGAGATTAAAATCGGCGACAGGGTCAAGCTGAAGGAAGAAGCTCTAAAACAACTTCCTCCCTGGGCAAGAAGTATTTTGTCTGCGCCGCTGATTGTCTTGGATGTCAACGGCACCGAAATCGGCGCATTCCGGTCAGCTGACATGCAAAACGGAATATACCTCCATGAAAGGTTCTTTGAAAAGCTCGTGGCGTAGTAAACTAAACCTCCAACTCTCACGAAAGGAAAAACCATGGAGATTCGAGAAGGCACGCTGGTGGCTCTGCAAAGGCTAAACCAGTGGGTACTGGGTGTGGTCATAAACAAGAGATCGTCGGTGAGACTAATCTATCCGAAGCACCTCTACAACACCGAGACCAGCGCTCTTGCCGAAGACCTGACACCCCTGGCCCAGACGCTCGGAAGAGAATCGGTTTCCACCGAAATCTCAAACTGCTTGCCAGAGGTAATTCTTTCTCTCGTCGCCCGGCAAGACGAACTGGACAGGCGACTGAATGCAATGACCGCCCCCGTGATGTAGGCATGTCTTGCATCGGCATACGCTGAGCAAGACGGCCCGAGCTAATTAACACTTAGCCGGGCTATTTTTTTGCAAAAAAAGTGATAATATAAATTAAAGATATGAACAAAGAAATCAGTAAAATATTTAATGAAATTGCCCGGCTTTTGGAAATCAAGGGAGATTCGACGTTTAGAATTAACGCTTACAGAAAAGCAATAAAAACTTTGGATAGTTTGCAACAAGATGTTTCTGATATTTACAAAGAAAAGGGACTGAAGGGCTTGAAAGAGTTGCAAAACATTGGCGACAGCTCGGCAAAAAAAATTGAGGAGTTTATAAAACACGGTAAAATTAAATATTTTGAGGAATTAAAAGAGGAAACAGCTATCAGACAGATTATCACTCATTTTTTTCAGTCAAAGGGTTTGGGCTTGCAGGAATTAAAAGAAAATGCTAAAAAGAGAAGGATAATATATTCTCGGTTTACGAAGCCCAGCAAACAATTGCTGGAATTAGCGGGTTCTGTTGAAAAAGCCAAAGAAGCGATTAATACTGTCGCTGCTTGGGCAAATTCAAGAAAACTGGATTACGCGATTGAAACAATTTTTAAAAAATGGCTGGAACTGGACCGCTTAAAACCGAAAGAAATTGTTAAAAAACCATTTTACAGAGGAGATCCGATGATTTGGTCGGAAACAAAAAAGAAATGGTTTGTGATTTCAAAATACGGCGAATGGTTAGAATTTGCCGACAAAAAATCCACAATTGAGTGGCGAGTTATAGAATAAATTAATAAAAAACATGCTAACACATACTGACTTAAAACCGGGGGTTCAATTTATTTATGAAGGCCAGCCGTGGGAAGTGCTGACTGCCGAAATGATGAAAATGGCGCAAAGACGTCCGGTAATTCAAAGCAAAATAAAAAATTTAATAGACGGCAGGGTTCAGGAAAAAAACTTCCAGCAGGGAGATGTTTTTGACGAGGCCGATTTGCAGAAAAAAGATATTAAATTTTTGTACCAAAGCAAGGGACAATATTTTTTCTGCGAAACAAATGACCCGTCGAAAAGATTTTTCTTTACAGAAAACCAAATTGGAACCCAGGCAAAGTTTCTAAAACCAAATGAAATTGTGACCGGAATTTTATTTGAAGAAAAAATTATAACTTTTAAATTGCCAATTAAGGTTGTGCTAAAAGTAAAAGAATCTGCCCCTGGAGTTAAGGGCGACCGCGCCCAAGGCGGAACAAAAGAAGCGACATTGGAATCCGGTGCAGTTATTCAGGTTCCTCTGTTTGTTGAAGAAGGCGACACAATTGAAGTCAACACCGAAACCGGAACATATGTAAAGCGGGTATAAAGCATTTTTTATTTAGTATATTGGGAAAACTAAAAATCCGCGCACCCGCGGATTTTTAGTTTATTTTTTGATTGGTGGCGGAGGATTTACTGGAGGAACCATGGGAGGCAATTCAACAAATGAACGCTGGGCAATCTCTTCCTCAACAATTGCTTTGGGGCGGGAATATTTTAATTTTGAGATTTTTTTAATTGCTTCAATAATTTCCGGACGGCCTTTGGGCGAAGGCAGCGTCTGCATTTTAAATGGCGTGGAAATTTTATTGTTTATCATCATTTTAACTATCATTGTAAAGTTATCTAAATTTACCAAATCAAATCTTGAAAAACCCGGCTCGAATTGTTTTTCCAAGTTTTCTGCATCTTCTGCTCCGATGCGAAATGCTCCAATTGTTCCAACGTTGCCAAGCACCGCGTCGCGAATTTCCTGTTTTAACTGGGGCATATATTGATGCGCCATTATCAAATTTAATTTATATTTTCTAGCCTCAGACAAAATTGTGGCGATTGAATCGGTTGTAAAATTTTGGAACTCATCAACATATAAATAAAAGTCGGTTCTCTGGTCTTCCGTAACTCTTGCCCTTTTCATGGCAGCCATTTGTATTTTTGATATTAAAATCAAGCCAAGCAGAGAGCTATTAACCTCTCCGGTCAAACCCTTAGACAAATTTGCCAAAAATATTTTTTTCTTATCCATTATGTCTGCCAAATCAAACCCCGAATGCGACTGCCCAATTATATTTCTCATCATTTCGTTTTCAATAAATCTTCCTAATTTTGAAACCACATAGCCCAACATATCAGACCTGGTGCTGCCCGTTGTCTGCGCCCATTCTTTCGTCCAGAAACTTCTCACAATCGGGTCAGAAACTTTTGCAAGCCGCTGCTGTAAAAATGCCGGGTCTGTAAACATTTTTGGAATTTCAACCAAGCTGCCGGGATTATCTTTGTCTGCCATCAATGCCAGCATTGCGTTTCTCATGTAGTGTTCAAACATCGGACCGATAATTTCGGGCGGAAAAAGTTTCATAAAAATTGCAATCATTTCCTGCACGGCAAAGTCCTTCTGCTCTGGCGAATCATACTCTAGCATATTCAAACCGCACGGCCTTTCTATATCAAACGGCTCAAACACAACAACGTCATCTATTCTTTCTTTCGGAATATTGGCCAATGTGTGCTCAACCATATCTCCATGCGGGTCAACAACTGCCACCCCTTCTCCGTTTGCAATATCCTGAGCGATTAAACCCTCCATAAAATTTGATTTACCAACACCTGTCTGTCCAACAATGTAAAAGTGTCTTCGTCTGTCCACCTTGCTTGCAAAATAAACTTTTTTCTCGTCATTTCTGTACGAAACCTTTCCGATGCAAACTTCTCCTTTTTCGGGCAAGTCGGTTGGCGGAGCGGCCGACACTGATTTTGCTGCCTTAATATACGGGGTTTCAATGTAATGCGTTGGAAAATGATAAATGGATGCCAGCTCTTCTAAATTTAGTATGCAAGATTGTTTTTTATTAAAGTTTCTGAAACTATAATCATAAATTAATTTTTGCAAGTCCCTTTTATAAACTTCTTTGGGCTCTAAACTATTTATCGCAGACAATGAAAACTGGCTGAAGGCAGAAGTCAAATGATTTAAAATTTCTTCTGCTCGGCTGACTGATTGGGCAGACGAGACAATCCTTATATTTGTCTCAAACGGCTGTTTTTGGATTTTGCTTTGTATGGCGTCGTATCCTTTCTGGTCAATTCCCTGCTCTTTATCTTTCATCGCCATCTCTGACTCTTTTGATTTTTGGTCTTTAGAAAACAACACTTTTGAAAAGTCCTCTACTCCCTCGGCAAAATGACCCCGAAATGCTTGAAGCGGCAATGCACACGTTGGATTCTTGTAAGTGTGCTTATGGAGACCCTTCAAACGGCGCTCCAAGGCAAAGCATATAATCCCACCGTCCCCAATTGTGA
>JBEKVX010000002.1:0-47772 GCA_049513595.1 Candidatus Staskawiczbacteria bacterium
GGAGCAGCAACAGAAGAACCATTCGCGCTTAAATTTTGCCTTTCTATTATAAAGCTATTTCCATTGACTGCTGTGACATTTCCGGAAAAAGAAAAATGCTCTAAGGGATTGCCATTGTCAGTAATAGAAGTTATTGATATTGGGTTAGCAGAAATGGTTCCAAAAATTTGGATCACATCATCTGGCTTAATATCGGAAGCAGAAAGATTCTGAACGTTTTTGCCGTAACCTTTGGTTATTTTAACGCTAGACGCATCTATCTTGTAGGTCATTGTTATTGCTCCTTGCACGGTAATTGTATTTCCATCAACCGCTGTTATTTTGCCCGAAGCAACTGGCCGCGCGGTTGTTGGCGTTTCGTTTTTCTTTACTGCGCTGCTGCCCCCAAACATATTTTTAAGCGAATCCAATAATCCAGCTGATCCCGACTGATTATTTTTGGCTATTATCACCACTCCCAAGACCACGAAAACTACCAACAGAACTGCGCAAAGAACAACTAAAATATTTTTTTGATCCATGTTTTTATTAAATTATGCAAATAATATCAATAATATTTTTTAATTATAAATCTGTTAAACATTATAATCAAGCCAGCCGAATATTTTATTTTAGAAAACCAGCAAAGCTAATCCTGCCACTATCAGAATTATGGAAACTATTTTCTGAAAAATAATTTTTTTAGATATTTCCTCCTTCAAAATTTTTGGAAAGAAAATAGAAAGAAATAACGTCATTAAAAAAAGAAAAATATACTGAACGCCCCTTAAAGAATTAACTATGGGCAAAAAAGCTACCGGAGCCAAAAATATTGCGAAACTCTGAAGAATGTTGGCAAGTCCGCCGGATGCTTGCGAACAAATAAAAAGTGACATTGTTTTTTTATCCAAAATGCCTTTTTTTTCAAAAATTTCTTTTCTGGAGTTTCTGCTTAGAAGAAAAACCAAAGCAAATAAAAATACGAATATATTTATCCATATCAATCCCTGAAAAAACGGCTGATTGAAAAAAACAAATTTTTGAAAAACATAATTTAAGGAAAACATTAAAGAAGAAAAAATTGTAATTTTAAAATAACTGCCGGTTGCCTTGGAATTTTTTTCAAAAGAAATAATTATGCTTCCTGCTATCAACAAAATAAAAGCTAAAATGTTTGTTTTACTCATTGCCACAGCTCCGAAAAACAGCCATGTCAAAACAAAAATAAGTATCGGCTGGGTGGCTCCGATGGTTGTCATAACTTTAGAGACATCAAATTTCTCTATGGCATAAAACATTGCGTACAAACCAATGACATAAACAAGAGCCGCAAGAATAATCCATAAAAGAGCCGCTGAGCCAGGAAAGCGAAATTTTATAAAAGGTATTAAAACAACAACCAGCACGCTCAAAACGCCTACAAAAAAAGTGTAAGAACTTGCTTTCGGCCTGCCAGATAAAACCAGCTTATCGCCCAAATAAGCCAGAGAAAAAAACAAACAGGCAGAAGTTATTGCAAAAATCCAGGAAATCATTATTTCGTATTTAATATTTGTATTTAGTATATTGTATCATAAAATATGGAAAATAGTTGTTTTCCCTTGCAATACATGGTAGTATTAAAATGGAAACAATTAAAAATAATTAATTTTCGATATTAGTTATGGTTAAATAACTAAATCGAACAGTAAATTCATGGCAAGAAAAGCAAATTCGGCTTTCATGAAGCCGATGAAACTCACCGCTGCCTTAGAAGCAGTTGTGGGTAAGGGTCCTATGCCAAGGTCTCAAGTTGTAAAAAAACTTTGGGCTTATATCAAAAAAAACGGCTTGCAGGACCCAAAAAAGAGAAGAAACATAGTCGCTGACGCCAAATTGAAAGTGATATTTGGCGGAAAAGGCGTGGTAGATATGTTTGAGATGACAAAATTGGTTTCAAAACATTTGTCATAATCAAACTATAAACTATAACTAAAAAACCCTTATATTTAGGGTTTTTTAGTTATAGTGCTGTAATTTATGGAGTTCCTATCACTGATGCTACATTATCAAATTTGTCCGGGTCTTTATCAACATTATTTGGGTCAATTGTTATCACTACAGAATAAGTTGTTCCTGGAGTGTAGGTAAGTCCCCAGGTGCTATACGGATAACTTACTGTTGGGCAGGATCCAGGGGTGTAAGCTCCCGACACATCAACCATTTGAGTATTTCCATTCATTGTTATCTGTACAGGAAAAGATGTTAAGGCCTGTGTGCCGCTATTACAAAATGTTGCCTGCAAGCCAGAGGATTTCAAAATCGCGCTTCTCACCGCCATGCTGACGCCAGTTAGCGAGGGAACGGTTAGTGTGCTTGTTCCGCCTACAGGGTATACGAGCTGGCCGTGCTTGTACACATTATTGGGGTCAACAAGCGCGACAGCGGTGAAAGTTGATCCAGGGTCAAAACTAAGCCCCCAGGTTGAATATAGCCACGTATCTGTGACGCATGCGCCTGCCTGGTCGGCTCCTGGTTCTTCAAAATCACGGTTGATGCCGTTAAGTCGGATTCTGAAAGGAGCTGTGGGAAGATTGTCTGTGCCATTATTACAGAATGTTGCGCTTACTCCATTTTGGTTTAAAACCATATTTGTTACCGACAAACTTGCCGTAATATTTGGCGTGTATGACTTCATGCAGCCATAAAGCGCCAGCAATTTTAATCTGGTATTGGTGCCCACATTCCCTGTGCCATGAGTCAGCCCGAATGGAGCCAATATATCCTGACTGTATCTTTCCTGGAATGCCTTTACTGCTACCGCTGTGCTTTGCCCGTAAGTTCCCATTTCTCCTGAAGCAACAGCGAATCCTTCATTTGTTAATGCAAGCTGCAAACTTAATACTTGAATCTCAACCGAAGGGTCGCTTGAAGCGCCCATTTTTAAATTGGTTGATAAATTAATACAACCATATTGCGATGGATTAGAAGCTATAGGAATACCTTGAGTAACAGCGGTTTGGGCAAAGATGGCAAAGGGCAGCGCCAACAAACCAGCGGAAATAAATAAAGCAATCAATTTTTTATTCATTTTGATTTTTTTATATTTTTTATTTAGTTAATAAGTTAATACAAATTTTATGTTTTTTGCTGTCGACCTTTTAAAAATTTATTTATATTTTTATTATATTTTAGCACAACATATCCCGTCAAGTTCTTTATTCAATCTTGCTTGTGTATAACTTATCTCCTGACAATTAATGGGTTGCTGGCAAATGGGTTGCTGGCACGCAATTACTATCAACAGCGCATTGGCTTATCCCTATGCCGGGTAAAACCACGCATTTTTGATTGACGCACTGCGTGTGGGTTGTTGGTGTTGCCAACACGCAATTGCCATTAGTAGAACATTGATTTTTCCCAGCACCGGCTACAACAACACATTTTTGATTAACACATTGCATGTGGGTCGACAGGGGAAAAGAAAGAGCTGCCGAATTTATTTTGTTATCAACCAGCATGCCTACAACAAAACACAAGACAGCTATCACCACAATAACTATTATTAAAAGGGACTTTTTCATATTGTTTTATTTTTTGCCTTTTAAATAAACAAATTTAGCTGTTAATGGCGAAAATTGTTTTTTTAATAAGTGCTATAAATTACTTAATTATAAGTCCGCATAAAAAGATGTCAATATCTGTTTTTTTGGGTTTATTGACATCCATAAATTAAATAAAAATATAGCCCAAAAAGCCGACCTAAGCTCAAATATTACTATTTTAGCCGCTCGCGCACCCTGTTTACCACATCTTCAATTTTCCAATCAGTTTTGATAAGATATTCTCCGAGTCCGTCCATAACTTCTAAGGCCTTCGAGATATCTGTCGGAGAGCTTAAATTGGTCAATATAATTACCGGAGCATGCTTGCCCCATTCATCCTGCCTTAATTTTTTAAGCATAGTAAGCCCATCCATTTTAGGCAAAAGGATATCAAGCAATATCAAGTCCGGTTTTGCGGACAACGCAGAAGCAAGGCCTTCCTCTCCATCCCCCGCTTTTATAATTTCGAATCCTTCTTTGGTAAGATTGTCTGCGAGAGTTGAAAGCAAAATAGGGTCATCCTCCACGATTAAGATTTTTTTCATAAGTATGGTTTTTTATTTTTTAATTTTTTCGACTCCTTTTTTAAGATATGATTCCATTTTTGTAATATTTTCCCGAAGCCGCTTGAGGGCATATTCATCATCTGAGGTGGCCGCGGTTTTAAAGGCCTCTAAAAGTTTTTCGACATCATCTTCGATAAGCTTAAATATTTTTGTAATTTCTGACCCGGTAAATTCCACCCGTAATGCCAGCTTTTGTTGTCTCTTCTTATAAAACCATACTCCGCCTCCGAATCCTATCACTAATATCAAAAGCAAAAGCAAGGCGGCGCCGCCAGCTCCAAGCTGAAACGACCCTATCTGAATTATGGGTTTTTCTGTAACTTGTATTGTTTCTGACTTGACAGGAATACTCAATGCTCCTCTCGCATCTTGGGCGGCAGCAAAAATATTATAATCTCCAGTTTTTAACGGAGAGTCAATCTTCATTGCCCAGACGCCTTTTTCGTCGGCATTTGTTGTGAAAGAATAAATTAAATTATTTTTTTGGTCTCTAACTTCTAAAATTATTGATATATTGGGCAATGATGTCCCATTTATAACCAGCCCTCCTTCTCCTGCGAATACGTTGGTAGTTACTGAAAATATTTTAGGTGACTCTATCGGTAAAATTTCAAACTGCGCCGTGCTTTCAACTTTGTTGCCGGCTTTATCCTGGGCTCCGACCTTGATTGTATGCTTTCCCGGTTTCTGCGGGGGCAAGGTGTAGGACTTTGAATTAACATTGACCATCTCGTTCGAATCTATCTGAATATAATAATGGTCTATCCCCGAAAGCTGGTCATTTGCCTGATAAGTAATAACCGGCGTTGGATTATTTGAAGACAGGCCGTCAGAAAATTTAATATCAAAAGTAGAAGGCGGAACAGTGTCTACTGCTATGCGATAATGATTGGTTTCGCCGCATCCTATATTGTTGCAAAACCTGACATTTAAATACCAGACGCCATCTGAAAGCGCTGAAAATGTTTGGTTATCAAAAATACCCGCTGATGTTGTGGGCTCAAATGACGGGTCTTTATCCAAATCAGTAGCAACGGCGCTTACATCTTTTGGAAGCTGCCAGTTTGCAGAAAATTTAGAAGAAGTATTATACCACTTGGCTGGGTCTGGATATAATGGAACTATCACAGCTGGCTTTGCCGGACCTGTGTCTGATGTAATCGGTGTTCTTTCAATTGTTTGAACCTGCGCAGCGCTGGCAGTTGCGGCGGAAGCAACAGTTATGGTGCTTTTGTTCATTGCAGAAAGCACATTAGTGCCGCTGCCATCTGACGCAGTCACCGCCCCATCAGTAAAAATAAGGTCTGACTGGCCCAAACCCTTTGCTTTAAAAACAACTCTTATCACCTGAAGCGATTTTCCAAGCAAACCGCTGGCCGAGCCGCCAATAAAAGTTATTTGTCCGGCAGTATTGTCAAAGGTTGGGTCTTGAATCCAAAAATTAAAGACAGAACTGGTCTTATCAATGCTCACAACCTGCAAGATGGCGGGAGAAAATTTAATTGTTGCCTGAGCCGCATTTACTCCAACATCTTCGCTGTCAATTTTTATATCAGCATTAAATTGGTCTCCAACCTTATAAGTATCTTTAGCTGTGTTAATGCTTAAAGTCGCGCCGCTCTGGGCTGGCCCGGTTTGTCCTGCTGGAACTGACCCGGTTAAAGCTGCTGGTTGGAATAATAAATCACCGGGCATCGCGTATCTGACAAAAACAAAAACAATAATCGCTAGTAAAATAATTGATAAAATAATTCCGGATTTTTTGGAAAAATTAAATTTCATGGTTGAACCATTTTAACTTTATTGTATTCGAAGGGTTCTGATAAAAATACTGAAGTCCGAAGCGTCTACTTTTCCATCACCATTGAGATCGTCAAGCAATCTTGTTGCCGGGTCTGTTGAAAGCCAGTGCGCAAGAAAAATACTCCAGTCGCTTATATCTATTTTACCATCATTGTTGAAGTCCGTCTTGGGAACAAGAAGATTTGTGGTAAAGAAAACTTTTTGCGGAGAAAATTCGCTCTGCACTCCGTCAAAAGTAACCTGGCGGGCGCGTATTGTGTGGCTGCCAATATCTAATAAAGCTGTGTTGTAAAGATATTTGTAAGACCCGTCGGTTCCAGCCGTTATGTCTGCGGCAATCAGTTGCCCGTCAACTTCAATTAATAATTTGCTTGACGGAGCTGCATATCCGACAACTGCCAAAAAATCTCCTTTTGTTATGGTTGGACGCGGGAATCCAATTGTTGGCGATACGATAATATTATTTACTTCCAGCACGGAATCTGCATTAAGCAAATTCAAATCATAAACTTTGCTTTGGGCGATGCGGCCGTCCTTGTCTTGAACCAACAAAGCAAAAGCCCTGGCTCCGACAGACAAACCAGTAAATGTTATTTTAAAACTTCCGTCGCTAGAAGAAGCAGCGCCTTGCTTAATAACATTTTCAGTTGCTGTAACTGCTGCTATGCTTAAATTTGCCCCAGGATAAGCTCTGCCAGAAAAAGAAACTCCTCCAACTGGAGGCGCGTAGCCGCCACTCATACCGCCTATAAAAACTGGCGGCGACGCAGAAAAATTTATTTGAGCTGCAGAGCTGACATCTAATCCAGTTGTTTGCGTATCGGACAAAGACAATAAAACTATTTCAGCGGTGGCATCGTTAATTTGAATTGTTCCTACTCCATTTATAATATTTACAAGCCCTGCGCCAGTTGCCGTGCCGCTGGTATTTAATGTGACTCCAGTTTGATAGGTCGTGTCAATATTGCTATTTGCATCTTCTGCTTGCACAACAACGCTTGCTGGTACTCCGATTTGGCTGGCGTCAGGACTTAAAATCACAAAACGCGTAGCCACAATCGGAATAGTGCTTACAGTTACAGAGTCCGCATCGTCGGCAACCCCTGCATTGCCATTGGGAGTTGGGGTGCTGTCTGAAACAGTAATAATCCATGTTCCCGGCGTCTCGTCATAATACCAAAAGTTGGCAGATGAATGCCCGTCATCAACAGGAATGGAGGTTACAGCGAGCCCTCCTGTTGCGCTGTCATAAAATTTTGCGTTTGCTCCAGTTGAAGAAGTGTAAAGATAAACAAGAGTAACTCCTGCTGTAACCGGGTTTCCAAACTGGTCTTGCCTGCTTACCGTGTACTCTAATCTTGTGCTGGCTGTCATATCTCCCGGATTATTTAAAATAAATTTTGCGACAGGCCCGGCTGACACTGTCACTGAATCCGATATATCGGCAATTCCTGCCGGGCCGTCTGGAGCCGTAGAATTATCAGAAACCACAACGCTTGCTGTTTCAGCTTTTTCATCGTAATACCAGAACTGGGCTGAAGAATTTCCATCAGTAATGTTTACAAAAGTAATTACGCTGCCTGAGCTTGCCGAGTCATAGAATTTTTTAGTAATTGCCGAGGGCAATCCATAAAGATAAACTGTTGTAGCTCCGCCTGTGACAAGGTTTCCAAATTGGTCTTTGCGGGTAACAGTATATCCCAAACGAGTTCCAGCTGACATGTCTCCAGGATTATTTATAGCAAATTGAGCAACAGCTCCGGTTGAAAAAATAATGCTTGCAGTAGAGCTAACGTTTAAATTAGTAGTTTGCGAATCGGTCAAACTCAAGTTGACTGTTTCTGCAGCAGTGTCTCGGATATTCATTGTTCCCACGCCATTTGCGATAGGCACTAATCCCCCGCCAGTGCCAGAACTTGTGTTTAATGTGACGCCAGTTTGAATAGTAGCATCAACATTTCCATTTGCATCCTGCGCTTGAATTGTTACAGAAACCGGGGCGTCAACTGTTCCGTTTCCCGGATTTAAGATAACATATCTGGTGGCAACAATTGGCGCGGCATTCACCACAACGGCATCTGTTCCATCTGTTATGCCGTTTATCCCGCCGGGAGCTGCAGAATTATCAGAGGCAGTAATTGTGTAAGTTCCCGGCGTCTCGTCATAATACCAAAAGTTGGCCGAAGAATTTCCATTAGCAATAGTTATTGAAAGAATGACGTTTCCATTAATTGACGCATCATAAAAAGCAAGCGGTCCGGGGGAATTGCTGTATAAATAAACTACGCTATCGCCGCTTGTTACTAAGTTATTAAACTGGTCTCGCCTGCTTACCGTGTATCCCAGCCGCGTGGCAGCTGTCATATCTCCAGGATTATTTAAAATAAATTTTGCAACAGGCCCGGCCGTAACTGCAAGGGAATCTACGCCATCTGTTATGCCGTTTATCCCGCCGGGAGCCGAAGGATTATCAGAGGCAGTAATAGAATATGTCCCTGGCGCTTCGTCATAATACCAGAAGTTGGCAGCTGATTGTCCGTCAGCAATAATTATTGAAGTGATAATATTTCCGCTGGTTGCTGCATCGTAGAATTTTTTATTAGCGCCCGACGAAGTAGAATAAAAATATACCGTGGTCGCTCCAGCAGTAGTCAAATTATTGTATTGGTCTTTGCGGATAACAGTATATTGAGCCCTTGAACCAGCTGCCAAAGTTACCGGATGAGAAAGAACGAATCGGGCAGTCGCGCCGCCGGCAAAAACAACTGGCTGGGTTGATGAAACATCCAATCCGGTAGTTTGTGAATCAGTCAAAGATAATGTAATTGTTTCTGCAACTGTATCTGAAATATTTTTAGTGCCTACTCCATTAATAATATTTACCAAGCCGCCGCCAGTTGCCGCACCAGTTGTGTTTAACGTAACGTCATTTTGATAATTTGTATCTACGCTATTATCCGGCTTCTGCGCTTGAACAGTTATTACAGCAGGAGCATCTACTGTTATATTAGTTGCTGGCAGAATAACAAATTTTACTGCAACTGGATTGACAATAACAGAGTCCGTTCCATCTGCAATGCCAGTGGCTCCATCGGGAGCTGAAGAATTGTCAGAAGCAGTTATTGTATAAGTTCCCGGCGTCTCGTCGTAATACCAAAAATTAGCCGAAGAATGCCCCGATGTAATGCCAATTGAAGTGATAATATTTCCGCTGGTTGCTGCATCATAAAACTTTTTACTGGAACTTGTTGATGATGTGTATAAATATACAGTGCTTGACCCGGAAGTGACTAAATTTCCAAATTGGTCTTTTCTGGTAACGGTATAGCCCAATCGTGTCTTTGCATACATATCCCCTGGATTGTTTAAAGAAAATTGTTTAACAACTCCAGCAGAAAACACAACATCTTGAGTGGAGCTTACATTTAATCCCGTACCCTGAGTATCAGACAAAGATAAATTAACTGTTTCGGCTACCGTGTCAGAAATATTTTTAGTGCCAACTCCGTTTATAATATCAACCAATCCTGCGCCAGTAGCAGAACCTGAAGCAACAAGGGTTACGTCTTGCTGATAACTGGTGTCAATTGAATTGTCGGTTCTTTGGGCTTGGACTGTAACAGTAATCGGAGCGTCAACCGTGCCATCTGTCGGATTTATAATTACAAATTTACTTATCGCAGGATTGACCGTCAAAACCTGGGCATTGGATGTTCCTCCGCCAGGAGTCGGGTTAGTTACAGTGATGTTAAATGTTCCTGCAGTTGTTAAGTCAGAAGTTAAGATGGCTGCTGTCACCTGGGTTGAGGAAACATAAGTTGTTGCGCGCGCCGAGCCGGCAAAGTTGACAACAGAAGAGGAAATAAAGTTGGTGCCATTGACCGTGAGGGTGAAGCCCGAGTCGCCTGCTGTTTTGCTGGTTGGAGAAATGCTGGTTGTGGTCGGCAATGGGTTGTTTAAAGTATAAGTAACAGTAATAGTCACGTCATAGACGCTAACAACTTCTCCTGGCTGTCCAGTTCCATTTTTTGTATATTGTAAAATTACTCCAAAATTACTATTGCTTGCAATATCGGTCTGGGCTAAACCCGCGCTCCATGTGTCCGCAGCGCCGCCATAGGTCTGAACTTGATGCCCATGAGTGCCTGATGCAGCTTTATTACTGCCAATCAAGGTGGACCCGTCTTTGGTCAATTGAACCAGATTATCTATAGTTTTATTATTGCTGCTGCCCCAATCAACAGCCACACTTATGCCATTGATTGTTGCTCCAGCTGGAATATCCGAACTTGTAAAACCAAAATTCGTCAGTGCAAGTTTAGTTGATGTGTTTCCGTTGCTAGGCAACGCCGCAGTAGCCGCATCAGATGTGTTGCTTCCGGCAGCACGGCTTGGATTTGTCCAGGTGGCTGTTCCACCCCCTTTGTCTGTTGCTGTCCCGGCATATTTTGCAGAAGTGCTGGCAGCTTCTATATTTAATATTGGCAAAACAAAAAAAGCGAGCGCAAAAATACTCGCTATTAAAAACGGCGCGCAGCGTTTTTTATTTAAATGTTTTTCCATAGAAGTTATTTTTCTGATTTTTTAGGACTGCCCTTGGCCGTTTTTCTGCCCTCAAGATAATCTTTAACTTTTTCAATTACTTCTTCAATCGGATGCTGGGATTTTACAAAATAGTCATCAGCGCCCAGCTCCATTGCCCGTTTGATTGCCGTATCTTCTCCAAGATTTGACAGAACAATTACTGGAATTAATTTCCATTTGGGATTTTTTTTCAATTCCTCTAACACATAAAAGCCGTCCTTTTTGGGCATTAAAAGGTCAAGCAAAATAATGTCTGGCTTCTTTTTTCCTACTTTTTCAATCGCCTCCTCGCCATCTTTGGCAACATCAACCGTGCAGCCATCTGCGGTTAAATTATCTTTAAGCGCCTGAACTAAAAAATCTTCGTCTTCGGCAATTAATATATTATTCATCTTTTGTTTTATTAATTTTAATTATTTTATTATATTATTTTATCATTAACTTTTGGCAGACGCAAGTAGAAGGTTGTCCCTTTATTTTCTTTTGATTCAAATGAAATTTTTCCGCCAATCTTTTCAGCCAGCATCTTTGCAATGCTAAGGCCCAGTCCAGAACCTCCGGGTTTAAACGCTTTGGCATTTGAGGCGCGATAAAATCGTTCAAACAATTTTTTCTGTTCTTCTTCGGGAACGCCTATGCCGTTGTCTTTTACAGAAAATACTACGGCGGCTTTTTCTTCCTGCACATCCAAAATAACTTCCTGTCCCGGATTAGAATAATTAATGGCGTTTGAAATAAAACATTCAAGAATGCTTTTAACAATCTCTTGATTTGTTTGGAATGCAACGTCTTTGTGATTTTTAAGATTACTCTGCAAAATAATTTTCCTGCTCTTTGCCGCAGCCATCATTGAGACAGAAATATCTTTATAAAGATTTGAAATGAAAACTGTTTCTTTTTTTATGGGACCTGATTCGCTCTCAAGGCGCAAGACACCCAGCATTTCAGAAACAAGCTGGATCATTCGTTCATTCACCTGATAAATCTGGTCAAGATATTTTTTTTGTTTCGGATTAACCGCGCCGAGTATCTTTCTTTGAATAGTTTCAATAAGCCACTTAGTCCCAGAAAGAGGAGTCCTTAATTGATGAGAGGCAAGGGACAAGAAGTCCGTTCGCAATTTTTCCTGTTCTTTTTCTTTGGTCATATCTCGAAAAATATCAACAGCTCCAATGATTTTATTTTCTATTACCACCGGAGTAACAGTTATAGCGACTGGAAATGCGGCTCCATTTTTTCTGGTGTAAAAGTAAGACGGACCGGCAGTAGTAGTAGTAGTTTTACCTTTAAGAGCAACGGCTATCGGGCGTTTTTCTTCCGGCACCGGATTTCCTTTCTCATCCAATACTTTCCATGCATTAACAAGCAATTTACCAACCACTTGCTTGGCGCTCAAGCCCAACATTTGTTCTGCCGCATGATTCATAAGTATAATTTTCCCATCTTTATCAACTGCAGCCACGCCTTCGCCAATGCTCTGCAACAATGCTTCATCTTTGGCATTAGTATCGGCAAGCGCTTCTTTCTCAACCCGAAGGTCCTCAAGAACATTTTGGACAGCTATCTTCTCATTTTCTAAATCCTGTGTCCGGTCACGCACCTTTTCCTCCAGCCCCGCATAAGATTCTTTTAATTTTTGTGTTGTACTTTTCAGCTCGGTAATATCTCTTGCCGCGGCGAAGACACCAAGAATTTTTCCTCTATCGTCTTTGTAGACCGCAGCATTGTAAAGAACATCTGTTAGTTTGCCGTCCTTACGTTTAATGGTTAATGGATAATTTGAAACAAATCCTTTGGTAAATACCTGCTGGTAACCTTCCCTCGCTTTTTCCGGTTCTGTGAAGTAATTTGAAAAGTCGGTTCCTATGAGTTTTTCTTTAATTATGCCTCTGATTTTTGCGGCAGCTTCGTTGGCGTCAGTAATTTTGCCCTCTTGGCTGATGGTTACAAGCGGGTCGAGCGATGCCTCTATGAGAGAACGGTTGTAGATAGCAGATAAACGGAGTTTTTTTATCTGTTTTTCATTCCTTCGGCGGTAAAGCTCAGCCACCACGCTTATTAATATGCCCATAATAATAAACAGCGCCATCCCTATAGCATCGGCCGAATTCTGGAATGTAAATATCCCTCGCGGCGGCAAAAACCAATAATCAACAATAAGCGCGGAAGTCACGGTAGTTAATATGCCCGGCCCTAACCCCCCGAACATTGCCGCGAACATTATAAGGGGATAGAAAGTAATGTAAGTAGCCAAGTCCGGTCCCGTAAAGTGTGTAATTGCTACACGCAAAAAAAATCCTATGCCAGTCGCCACCAGCGCAAATCCGTAGGATATGAAGCGACTCCTTAATTTTACGACATTCGACATAAAATTATTTTTTCTTCAACTCTTCTATTTCTTTTTTGAGTTCCACCATTTTTAATTCTCTTCCAACCATGGTCTTATTCAGCGCTTCCAATTCTTTTATTCGCTCGCTAAGCTCTTTTGTCTGTTCTTCAACCTTAAGCGCAAGCATTTTCTCGTGCTCGGCTACTTTTTCCTCAAGCTCCTTTCTGACAGTTGCATCTTCTATGGACAGGATAATCAACTGCACCGTATCTATCTGCCTGGCATTAAGCAGCATGGTTTTTTTGCCGATTGTTTCAAAAACGTGCGTAACCTCAAAATCTTTGACAACTTTTTTATTAGGCAAAATATCTTCCAGCAATTTTCTAAGCTCAGGGATATTCCACTGGCCGTTTCCTAATTCATAAAGCAATACATTTTCTGTTTGTTTTGGCAAAACCTGAAAGTTATTATAAAAAACTTCGTTTGCCGAAATTACCCGGAAATCGCGGTCAAGGATTAAAAATGACTCTCTGGAAACCTCTACCAGCGTTTTCATATAATGCAGAGCTGCTTCCCTATCGTCTTTTGCTGCGGATTTATTATTTTCCATTTTTTATATTTAAGATTGATAATTTATGATTGATGATTTAAATCTGCAATCTTAAATCTAAAATCTTAATTTTTTAATCTTTTTATTTATTATATCATAAAATTAAAAATGCAAACAAGAAATCGCCTAAACGGCGATTTTAAAAAATGCGCGGGACAGTGAATATAGTTTTTTCCACCTATTTAAAAAAGGGTATTGCTGCTATTATTATTTGGATAAGACCAACTGTCAGCATTGCGATGGTCAGCCAAGTCATCCATCTCACGGATGTTTCGTTGCTTTTTCTAAGCTCGTCTGCTGCCCTCTTCGTTGCTTCCGCCAAGACCTCGGCGTCTGCTTTTGTTGTTTTGGCCAATAAATCAGCATCTGCTTTTGTTGTTTTAGCCAGCAATGCATCGGCCGCTTTAAGATCTTTGGTTCCATCTAACTCAACCAAACCAGTCGCCACCAGCAACTCGTTGCCTTCAAGCAATTTTTTTGCCTCTATATATTTTTTGAGTATTTCTTCAAGTTCCATGATTATAAAAACTATTTAAAACAAAAGCTTTAAAATAATAACAACGACCGCGATAACAAGCAATATATGGATAAGACCACCGCCCAGCTTGAAGCCAAAACCAAGGAGCCAGAGGATTACTAAAATTACAACTATTGTCCAAAGTATGTCTAACATATTTTTTATTTAATAGTATCAACTAATTTAATTATACGCTTCTTGCAAAACAACGCAATAAAAAAGAGGGCTCCATCACCAGAGACCTCGGGTATTTTTTTCTCAATAATCGTAAGTTTTTCCGCTTAACGATTAAAAAGGACAATCCCCATCTTATCGCGGACCTTTGCAACGGTTTCCGCGATTATAGCGCGCGCTTTTTTGGCGCCGTCATCAAGAACATCCCGGATGTATCCAGTTTGGCTTGCTAACTGCGCGCGTTTTTCTTGAAAAGGGCCTAGCAGGTCTGCGATACCATCGACAAGTTTGTGCTTGCACTGAACGCAACCAATCTTAGCATGCATGCATGCGCTGGCTATTGCCCTGGTTTCTGTTTCTCCGGCGGTCACAATTTCATGCACGGGATAGACGGACTTGCAGCGACTGTAAGGATCGCCCGGGTCTGTACTGCGCTTGCGCTGTTCATCGGTGATTCCCTTTGCAAGGTACCGCTTGCGGATTTCGTCGATGGGCATGTTGATGTCAATCGCATTGTCGGATTCTGACTTACCCATCTTTTCACCGTCGAGCCCCGGAATCTTTATCATTTGAGTCATCATCTGGGGCACCATAAAGGTCTCGCCGAAACGGCTGTTAAACTTCCTTGCCAGCGCCTGCGCCATCTCAACATTGGGCACCTGGTCTGTACCGACGGGAACCAAGGTTGCCCTGGGGCCTAAAATGTCGGCCGCCATCAGAACTGGATAAGTGAGTAATCCCAAGTTGATGTTGTCGGGATTCTTGCGCACCAGGTCTTTGTAAGTCGGGACTCTCATTAGGTCTCCGACCGGCTGAATCATGCTCAAGTAGAGACAAAGTTCAGCAATATCGGGAACGCTGGACTGCGCATAGATAATCGACTTCTCAGGATCCAGCCCGGCAGCGATGTAATCCTTCACAATCTCTATTAGGTTGTTGCGGAGTTCCCGGGGATCTTGAAGCGTGGTAAGCGTATGCCAGTCAGCGATGAAGTAAAGACATGTGTTGCCCGGCTGCTGAAACTTTACGAAGTTGAGCACCGCTCCAAGAAAATTGCCGAAATGCAACCTTCCTGTAGCGCGTATTCCAGAAAGAACGACTTCTGACATAGTATCGCCTCCGCTAAGGTAGAATGACAATGTACCTGACACACTAATAGATTACCAATAAAATATATTTACGTCAATATTGACTTTTAGTATTGACTTTATGGTAATAAGTTTTAGTATCAATATAGTTGTGTTCGTGAGTTGTGTTCGAGAACCTTGAAACTTCTAAGGGCAAGAGACACTAAGGAGATATCCGATGTCCACAATCGCGGCTAATGCGAATCCGAGGTTAGATGCGTTGAGAATTGACCTTGACAAAACAGACCGGCACATCGTCGGCCTAATGTCAAAAAGGCTCGGCCTGGTCCGCAAGATTGAAGCCGTAAAGTTTGCTAACGGTGAACCCGTCCTGGTGGAGAAAACCGAACAAGAAAAGTTGGACCGGCTGGCTGCATTCGCAAATGAAAAAGGTCTAAGCATTCCTTTCGTAAGAGGCCTTTTTTACAGCTTGTTCTCAGAATCCTGCCGGACCCAGACAAAGCAAAGAGACCAAAGGGACGAGCAGGCATCTGCGGCTGAAGACGAAGAGACGAGATATAAAAGATTGAAACAAAATCTTTTAGATCTCACTGAGTTGCTTGTGCCCGAATACAAAGGCACTTACAAACTTTCCTCTTTCGGGACAATTTCGTACTTGGACTTTGAGCTCGACGCCATAAAGACCCAGGTCAGCACGCTAGCATCTATGGGAAACACCAAGCTGGCAATCGATTTGGGATGTGGCGTCGGAATCGTATCCCTGAGCGAACATGTAACCCCGTTTTTCGAGCAGGTTAGAGGGTTTGACATCAGCCCCCACATGATAGGCCAGGCGCTCTGGATCAGGAATCTTACTCAAGGAGACGCCATGCGCGCGTCCTTTGAAGTTCTTGACATCGAGAAAAGATTGCCGCTGGAAGATGGCTCTGTTTCTTTCGTGGCAATGACGCTAGGAACAGCCAGCGACGTCAAGAACATCCGAAAGGTTTTGGCATCAATAAGGAGGGTGCTGAATAAGGACGGCCGGTTTGTTCTTTCTTTCTACAACAGTGCTGCGCTGTTTTACCGCTGGTCTCTGCCATGGGAAGTCAATCTGATGGCGGAGATAAATCCAACAGACCACTGCCTGGATGTCCACGTTGGAGGCAGGGTCTTCCAACTTTATGCCAGGCCATACACTGTCAGAGAGGTCAAAAAACTTCTGGCAGACGCGCAACTGCATGTTTCATCCGTCTCTACGTATCCTGCTTTAGCCGCCATCATGCCAAACGAATTGTTCTATGGCGTAGATGAGGCTCAAAGAGCGTCGCATCGCAAGGAAGTTCAAGCGGCTCTGCTGCAGGAACAAGAAACGAAAAGAACAATCCAGCGGATTGACAAGGGGCTGGCCGGTTCGGACATGGGCGCGTATATTCTAGTTACGGGCAGGAAAACTTGACAGCGAGCCCTGTTCTGGTAAGATAGTATTGTAGTTCCTTTTCCCTTCTGCAACGCAGGAAGGAGCCGACGTAGCTCAATTGGCAGAGCATTGGTCTCCAAAACCAAGGGTTGTGGGTTCGATTCCCTCCGTCGGTGTTTCACAGCGTATGACTCTTCATGATGAAGAGCCTTTTTTTATTCCCAACGCTTACGGCTTTACAGCAATAAAAATTTATGTTAAAATTTAAATACCAAATAATTTTGTCTGACGAAGCACCTTGAAAGAAAGGATCACGAGTCATGATTTGCGGATTAGCATTTGTCGAAATCGTTGTTAACGATTTTGACGCGATGGTTAACTGTTACGTCCAGGAGCTCGGTTTCAAACAAGGAAAAGCAGATAACAACGAAGACGGCCGCTGGTGTCAACTCGTAACTCCTGACGGCCAGGCCCTCATAGCATTATGGGAGCCATCGGATCCGTTGCAAAAGCCTGACCCTGCCGGAAGAACTCGTCCTTGTTTCTTGCCCATATTTAAGGTTCGGGATATCTGTCTGCTTGTGAATAAACTGAAAACAAGCGGAAAGATAAAGATATTGGAAGAAATTAGAAGACGCCCCAAATACTGGATCACTACAATCGCCGACCCCGAAGGAAATCATTTACAACTCTACGAAGAATGAGCCAACAACGTTGGCGACATCTCAATCGCAGAACCTCGAATCCTCGAGGTTTTTTTAAATAAAAAGGAGGCCGGGCCTCCTATGTGATTCGTTTTAGATTGTCGCTTTGAAAGTTCTTACAAACTCCGCGACCTTTTGCACGTCGACTTTTTCATGAAAGTCTTTGAGGTTACGGTTTTGTTTTGGAGAAAGATATTCGCCAGCCTTCAGGGATGTGCTGACAATGATGCAGTCAGCATATTTCATCAGAAGGTCAACGTTTTCTTTGTTAGCTCCGCTCCCAATGATAATTGGGAAGGAACCTACGGCACCCCGAGCATTAGCGAGCTCGTCGATTTTCGGCGCCTCGCCCGTCCACCTGCCAGTAATTATCAATCCGTCGGCTCCCGCTCTAATAGCTTGCCGCGCGGATTCTTGGATTGGGCGTGGACGTAGCATTGTCGCGTGCTTGACCTGGATGTCAGCGAAAATGGCTACTCCTTCTGCCTGGATCTTCTTGCGAAAAGCAGTAACCTGATCCGGAGTACCCAAAATTACGCCGAACTTCGTCTCCACGTCGTCGACGAAAACAGGGACTCTCACAAAACGGCCACCAATTACCTTGGCGATTGATAGTGCGGATTCAAAGTCGTTCCACAAAACGCTCACGCCGATCGGGAGACTTGTGCTCTCCGCTATTTTCTTGCCGAGCACGGTCATCATCTCCGTTGTTTCTGGCGAGACTTTTATCGTGTGTGGAATGTCGTAATTGTTTTCGATGATTATCGCATCCACTCCGCCGTCAACAAAAGCCCGCAGGTCAGCGAGTGCTTTCTGTAACATAAAATCCATCCCCGGAAATTCCGGATATCCGATGAGCGGGCAAAAATGCAGAGCGCCGATAATCGGCCTGTCTGTTCCGAAAATTTTTTTCAGTTCCATGATTTTTTCCTTCCCAGGTTTACTAACATGTGCTCGACAATCGAATTGGTAGTCATAGCCAAAAAATACCGAGGTATTCCGTATCTTTTAGCTATGACCGCCCATTTGTGAATAATTTATATTTAAAAGAACTGATAGGGCCACTTTAATACAGATTAAAAAATTTATCAATTCTAAAAAACCTGATGCTCTAACTATTTTTGTTTGTCCAGCTCAAAATAGTTTTCGTATTTTTTTTAATCGTAAAAAAAATTCTTCCGATAATGGCCTGGTGAACTTTGGGATTAGCATTCCCGGATGGATCTTTTATGTCTTTATGATTTTGTGTAAGTTCTGTAAAAATGTGCATTTTATTTTTTGCATTAGGAAATTGTTTTATTAAAGAGTTTTTGGCTCCTGAATACACTTTTTTATCCATAGCAATAATTACTGCAGCTTTTTTGACTGTGGCTGGTGTAATTTTTTGAAAAAGATGATCGGCCAAATCTATATCAAAATTACGCAACGTAGGCCTAGCTGCTTCATATTCATCCGGGTATTCCTTTAAATTTTTGTGCAATGGCTTTGATGTGCCCATAGTACCCTGCAACCCATATGAAGCTACAGAAAATTTATTATCTAAATTCTTTTCTTGTAGAAATTTTGCTAAACATTTTTCAGCTATTACAGAACGATGGATATTGCCATTGCATACAAACACAATAATTTTCTTCATAAAATGATTATACTATAAAAAAATAAGGGTGGAAACCAATCAGACGGCCACCACCCTTTTTGCTCCGACATTCTAGTCGAGAACGACGATCTGCCTTGAGACACAATCGAGGATTGCACCGTGAGCAGAGGCGAGCATTTGGTACATGCTCTCACCACATCCGATGCACGCTGGCATCTGAAGCTCAATCGCCCTAATGCACATGTGCGATGCCGGACCGCCCACCTTTGTAATAATTCCCGCTGCTCCAGAATGGAATAGGAAATCATACCCTGGGTCTGCGTTCGGCAAAAGCACCAATGCATTCTTAACGTCGGTTTTCACTCTCTGATGCTCGAGCACGCACACGCGTGCTTTTACAACAGACTTTGTGATATACGACGGATTTGCTTCGGCGAATGTTATCACCCTGAGATCGGTTAAACCAGGGATAATCACATCCGGTAGCAACACAGGAGGGAAATCATCTTCGCGACTCGCCTTGAGATTGGATGAACCAACCAAGCGAACGTTAAGCTCCTCCCAGCTCAGGCAAGAAGCATCTTGCCTCGAGATGCCTCGCTGTGCAAGTTGGCGTTTAAGCTTTGTTGCGAAAAGATGTAGCGACTGAGCGAACAGAAACTTCATCTGTTCACGGGCCTGCATGAACGTAATGACGTTCTTAAACTCGGCCGTGTCCTCAAATGTATGAGGGCGCTTTTCAAGTTTAACCACCTCCGCCCGTTCCATCTGGGCAAAGAGGTAGTTATCTGGATCGTCCGCATAAAACTCGCCGAACACGCTGAATTGCCCAGGGCACAGATGTCCGTATCGCTGCACGAGAGTATCGCGAGTGATAACGCCATTGCGACATGCGACTAGATCGGCCCGCATCTGCCCGTTCACAGAGTGAATATGGCCAGCAATCAGGTCGTTCAGACTCTCACGAGGGTGCATTTCCTCAAACTTGTTCTTCCAGTAGAAAGCGAGTCGCGCCATCCGGACAAACATTTCCGTACCAGTAGCAACATGCTCAAGGATGGTGTTTAGCGGAGCGTCACCTAAGGATGCTGTACGCTGCTCATAATCTTGAACATCTGCCTCGAAGGTTCCAGAATAGGATTCGGAAACGTTGCGGAAAACGGAATCTATACGGACGAAAGCATCTCGCACAACATCCTTGTCGCAGTCATCAAGCCGCGCCTCGGCCATAATTCGCTCAAGTTTATCCCCGACGCTCATCGCATACAGGTCGAACTCAACTCGGCTCTGAAGCGACGGGTTCTTTATGAGCTTGTCGCGATAAACGCCAACAATCCGTTCGTAAATCCTATCAGGAATTCCGCACGGACGAAAGCTGAACGCCGTTGCCCGCATAGATGCGTATGGCTTTCCTGCCACAACCCTGATCAATCCGATGCCGAGCGGATCATATCCCATATCCCGCCGCACCTGCTCAACGATTCTGTCGGCGAACAGATGCCTAAATATTGAGATATCGAGTAACGTCGGCGAAGCTCCGAGCAACTCGCGCGGATTGATGTCGATCATGTCGCCGAGCACATCTCCGCTAAAATCAACTGTGACAGACGAATTTAGCGACTCAATCCGCCTCAGGATCTTTTTTCCCTGCTCAATTCCAACCGCCGCAGTTTGCACTGTAGTGATTGGCCGGCATTGCAGGATGTATAACGTGCCTCTCCGGAACGCGAACTCAACATCCAAGCTGGCAGACTGAAAGTGTTGCTCGATGGCCATCATCGCACCAACGAGATGTTGAAGCCACGCGTCCTTCAAGTCTTCGGGATTTACTCCTCGGACGATCCGAATGAGCTTGCCATTTGAGGCACCGCCGACGATGGTTTCACCAGTTCCACTCGAGACTGACACAACATAGTATCCGTCAGGCTCGGCAAGACTGTGTGAGAAAACGACGCCGCTCATATCGGCCTCAACCATTTCTTGGACAACGACCGATACGCCAGAATCGACAAGTTCAATGCTCCGATTGGCGGCGTAATGAGAAATAACTTCCTCCTTACCCGTACCGGAAGCAGAAATCTCGTCGACCGCGACCCGAACGTCATGCACGGTTGCTGGTACGCGAAGTTTCGTTGCGTACATGCCTGCGAACGATGCGTTGGCAGAGTCTTCCTGAGCCGCACTGCTACGAACTGCGACAGTGCTACCGTTGGGCATTTCGCCCAAGAAGCTATTTATGGCCTCAACAGTTTCGCATTCAGACATCGTGGGATGCAACACCGTGAACCTAGGAACATTGATCCCGCGAATTTTTGCCAGAATAGCGAGGTTTTCAGCCTTACCGTTTTGCATGATTTCCTCCTATTTTCCGATCAAAGAGCTGTTGAGAAGTATCCACAAACGCGCGGATAAAAAAAACTTCTCGTCTCTATGGCGTAAGTAAATTACGCAACAGGGACGAGAAGTCATCTCGCGGTACCACCCCGATTCCCACCATTATTTTTGGCAGGCGCTTTCATCGACTCCACTTTTTAAAAGTTTTATCGATTATCCTATGATTACGGAGGAAGCCGGGTTTCCACTGACGCAGAAACCACCTCATCGGGCCCAACCCCCAGCTTGCACCAGGGACCCGAGTCAAAGGTTTTATAATTTTCAATTATAGCTTATCTTATCACATTAAAAATCCCTGTCAAGTCTTCACCCAAATTTTTAAAATTTGGGTGAAGATTCAAGAGCCTTAACAAAAAAAGAGCACATTGTGCCCCTGTCGATGAACAAGCTACAAACATGTTTTTACTTCGGGGGTGGCTGTTCGGTTTTGCTGCCAACTCCGGTCGCCCAACCGATATTTATTGTTTGCGGCCTTTCGTCCAGTCGTGGTTTATATCCAAAACCAGTTCCCCATCCGATTTCTGTGCTGCTGCCCCATTTCCATCCTATCCTGTCTACTTTGCACCCCATGCAAATACTTATAACCTTACCATCCTCAGTACTATGAGGACAAAAGTTATGTTTACCGTCGCTGTTCATCAGCGGCGATTTTACATGGCAAATCGGACATTCAACCAGCGTCACTTGCTCGGCGCTCATTTTTGCTCTCTCCTTCTTTTTTTCAATCCGCGAATATTCAGTTTTCAAAGCCGAGAACTGTTCCTGGCGGACTAACTGTAATTTATAATTTTAAAAAGAAAATGTCAAACAGAAATTGTTTTAATAAATTATTCTATTTTGTTTGCGAAGCTCCGCTCTATTTGCAGCCGATTTTATTTTGCTGGGCTTGCTTTTCAGTTGCGGTAATTTCTGCTCTGTATTTTACATCTGGCTCGTAAAAACGCGCACTGCCAATCCTTCTTTTACCAATTGCACATCAACATTTGTGTTGCCAACAACAATATATCGCAGGCACCTGTTGTACTGGTCAATGGCATCACATGGCTTTAAAAATGAAATCACCGCTCGAGGTGTTGCGAAGCTATTGAACTAATTACACACCCATACCAAAAAACCACCTCAATCAAAAGGCGGCTTGGTTTAATTTATTAACTTCTTCGACCTTTGCTATTGCTGCAAAAGAATCCTCCCAGTCCACTCTCCATTACTGCAAGCCACACTGTTAATTTCTACATTAATGGTATGAGGAAGGGGTGAGGTTGTTTGCAATTTGACTAACGCGTAATCGTAAGCAGCTATGACGTAGTTTGATGAATCCAAAGAAATTGTGCTTGTCGTGCTTGTACGATTGTCCAGCATTATAATAGTACCTGCCTTAAAGGTAGGATTATTTGGAATTACAACACATTTATCAGTAAACTGGATTCTGTTTGTGCCGTATAATTTCAATGCATCGCTATAAGAATAATTATTTTGCGACTTATTTTGCGACACTGAATTTGTTGAAGCACCCGAAAGAGAGTTAAAAATAGAGGAATTTTGAGGTTGCATAAACCAATAGATGCCAACCACGACAACCACAACAACTACAACAACTACGATTGCGATTATTATGTATAAATTTTTATTTTTCATATTTTATATATTTATTAATTATTTATTTTATAGAGCGTTCGACCTTTGTATATTTTATTATACCACAAAACAAAAAACCGTCGTCAAACGGCTTCCAAAAAGCACGGGCTCGTGGACGACGTGGGAACCAGAACAAGGCAAAATCAAGGTCAAATTCACATGCTAAAACTGAGTTCGCACACGATGGTAGATTTGGTTTAATAATTATCTCGCTCCGCTACTATTTTCCCGCCTTTTCTTTTTTCCAAATAGGGTCGTATATTTTTTTCATTTCCCGCGAATATTCATTAATTTGTTTTTGCAGACAATTTACAAAATTTTCTGCGTCAGGATGCGTTGGTTTTAAATCTTTGTATTTCTTATGCAAATCCCTGAAAACTTTCGGGTTGTCTATCAGCATGCAAGGCATATATAAATTTTCATTGTACGGCTGGATTTTCCTGAGTTCTTTGTAAAATGGCTTATCAAGTGCGTCCATAAGTGATATATTTTTTACATTTGCTTGAGAATAGTGCGTAAATATGCAGGGCTCCACATCTCCGCTATTATTTACATGAGCATAAAGTTTTCCGGCTATGCATCCACCCACCAGCGGCGCGTCGTTCCAAAAATCAACTGTTAAAATCGGCTTGTTTTTCCTTATGTTGTCCATTCGTTTTTTTAAATACAATCTTTGTTTCGGGCTTGGCATCAAATCCAAATTTTTGTCACCGCCGACAGGCATATATAAAAAATACCATCCCAAAACGCACCCCTTTTTTATCATTAAATCAACAAATTCATCGGAAGCAATTTTTTCAATATTCTTTTTAGTTACACAAACAGAATATCCGTGGGGTATGCCGTATTTTTGCATTAAATCCATGCCGTCCATAATTTTTTTATAGACGCCCGCTCCCCTTCGCACACTGGTTTCTTCTTCAAATCCTTCTATAGAAAAAGTGATTCCGACATTTCCCAACTTTGCCAGTTTTTTGCAAATATCATCGTTTACCAAAGTGCCATTTGTATAGACGTGGAAATATGCGTCGGAATGCTTTTCAAAAATTTTAAAAATATCTTTGTAAACAAGGGGTTCGCCTCCCAAAATTGTAAAAAAAGCCACGCCCATTTCTTTTCCTTCTTTTATAATCCTGTCAAAAATTTCGAATGGCAAATCGTCTTGCTTCTGATAATTAACAGCATAACATCCGACACATTTTAGATTACATCTCATAGTCGGGGAAATCAGCAAGGTAAAAAGAGGTGCATGCCCCTGCTTTTCATTTTTTATTCTTAAATCCTGGTTTTTTACAATCCCATTTATTAATAGGTTTTCCAAAACTTTTTTGCGGCACTTGCTGTTGACTCCAGCTACTACACGCTTAGTATAAACCAAAGACAAGGGATGAGTTTTAAATAATTCTCTTATTTGTTTAAGAAGTATTTTTGATTCTTCCGGAACTATTTTTTCCACCAGCTCCGTAATTTTTATTATTCTGTCGTCAGACAAATGAGGCAGAAACCTCACCATTTGATTGATGGACGACGCCTTTAATCTCTCTTTTACAGACATACTTTAAAATTTTAATAATAAAACTAATTTAACATTAATACTTTATCGGGCTTTGTCAAACCGCAGCTCTTTCTGATTTTTTTTGACAATCGCATTCCTTTTTTATTGGAATATTTTTTATAATTTCGCTTGTCAATTTTTTTAATTTGTCTATATTTTTAGCAAAGTTTGCAAGGACTTGTTCAATTGAAACAGGGCTTATTTTTGATTTTGCGTAAATTCCGACATCGTAATCGGTAACCAAAGAGATATTTAAATAGCAAATGCCCAGCTCTAAAGCTAAAATCGCTTCCGGATACTGAGTCATGTTAACCACATCCCACCCCATTTTAGAAAACCACAAACTTTCTGCCAAAGTTGAAAATTTCGGCCCTTCAATCACCACCACAGTCCCCTTGGCGTGCACAGGAAGTTTTAATTTTTTTGCCTGGCTGATTGCAATTTTTCTTAATTCTGGACAATAAGGATAAGCGGCTTCAATGTGATTGACTTTTGGGCCGTCGAAAAAAGTGTCTTCGCGCATTTTTGTCCTGTCAACAAACTGATCGCAAATTACAAAATCGCCCGGCTTAATTTTTGTTTTTATAGAACCCACTGAAGCCGGGGCAATTATTCTTTCAACCCCAATTTCTTTTAAAGCAGCGATGTTAGCTTTGTAATTAATTTTGTGCGGCGGAATTTTGTGGTCTCTGCCGTGCCGCGGCAAAAAAGCAACTTTTTTCCCAAAAACAGTCCCGATGGTAATTTTATCGCTCGGCAGACCAAATTTTGTTTTTATTTCAATTTCTTTGGCATCCTTATCAAAAAACTTATAAAATCCGGAGCCGCCGATTATTCCGATTTCCGCCAGCTTTTCTGTCTCAGCGGGCTTTGAATACGTGGTATATTTTGCTAAAGACCTTATTTTATATCCTTTTATTTTTTTTCTTCCCTTCAAATAAGTTAATTCCATTAAAAAATCAATTCCGACAATTTTCCCCTTAAGTTTTTCAACCATATCTATTGTCGAGCGCATCGTTCCGCCGGTAGCTAAAACATCGTCTACTAAAATTACTTTTTCTCCGGGCAGAATTGAATCCAGGTGCATTTCAAGAACATTGCTGGCATACTCAAGAGAATAATTTTTTGAAATTGTTTTGAAGGGTAATTTTCCTTTTTTTCTGACGATAACCAATCCTGTATTTAATTTATATGCCAGTGCAGCAGCAAAAATAAAACCCCTGGCATCAATTCCGACAATCTTGTCAATTTTTTTACCAATGTAAGGAGTAGCTAAAACATCAATTAACTCGCCGAATATTTTTTTATTTTGGAGCAAAGGAGTAATATCTTTAAAACTTACTCCTTTTTGGGGCCAGTCAGATATTTCCCTTACGTTTGATTTAATTAATTTTTCTATATGGTCCATATATTTCCTTATTTTCCATTTTATTCTTTTAAAATAAAAATGCAACCAAAAAACCACCTCAATTAAAAGATGGCTGAAAAAAGCGCGGGTGGCGTGCCGGTTCCCGAACTTTTGAATAGAAAAAAGCCCTTCCTATTCCTGAGCTGGCGGTTAAGAAAATCAATCAATTGTTAGCTTTAATTTAGATTTACCCTACCGCGTGATTCAATATGCTTTATTTCTTACAATCTATAATTTGGCACATACTTGCATCGTATCTATTCACATTTCCAACATTGCATACCCCTTTATACGGATATGGACCAGTTATAGCGGTCGGTTCGAATGCCTTATTGCAATCGCTGCATTTGTGGTAACTGCCATTAATGACGGGGGTGGTGCAGCACCTTATTCCCCAGCAACTACTATGAAAAATGCTGTTTATAAACTGAGAATTTATAAATTCAAACCAGAAATAGTAAATATTATTGATAAATGCAGACCAGGTAAGACCGAAATCGTTAACGGCAAAACAATTTAAAATTTGTGACCACCAAATATGGTCAAAGGTATTGAGTAGAAATCCATTCGATAAAAGTTGCAGGCACGACGACTTTTCAGTAGTATTGTTGGATGGTTTTTGTGGGACTGCTCGTTGGACAACGGTAAATTGTCCAATGCATTCTGGAGACGTTGGACCGCAAATCACACAAGGATCCGGATTACATGGACAGGTTACTGCTTTACCAGAGCAGAAACAAGTTTGTGGTCCAGTGCATTCTGGGACTGCTGGTTGGACGGGTTTAGTTTGTTCAGGGTTAGTTTGTCCAGGATGAGCTTGTGCACATTCTGGAGACGTTGGGCCGCAAACTTTACAAGGATCTGCATCACACGGACAGTCTACAGCTTTTCCAGAGCAAAAACAGGTTTGTGTTCCGTTGCACACTCCGTTTTGAGTTGGTGGTATCCATATATCATCTTGCGCTGAAACAATTTTAATCATCACAAAGCCGAGCATTATTATTATCAAAATAAATATCCCGACATTAAAATAAAATCGCCATTTTGGTTCAAACATTTTTTTAAATTATTTAATTATTTCATTATACCACAAAACAAAAAACCACCTAAATTAGAAGGTGGCTGAAAAAAGCGCGCCCGATGGGACGCAGTTAGAGCATGGTTCTGGGAAAATTTTCCAGTGGAACCGATTAAAATTTAAGTTTCTTTTTCTAAACTATTTAACAATCTCTCGGCCCTACTAAAAAGATGGTCAAAAGTAATGACTTCAATTCCGTGCAAGCTATCATTCAACAAGCGGAATGCAGTTTTCTCTTCAAGTGCCCAATTAATAGATCTTCCCAAAATAACCGTACACTTTGGCTTCACAGGAGTTTCACATTTATTTTCTCTGCACCAATCCGGATCCGAAAATTTTTTTTCAACCTGAAAAATATAATTTGTGGCTTGAGTGAGTGAACCCTTTAGCTCTTCGCTCGGTTGTAAAAAATCGCGGTATCTCTTATAACCTCCTATACTATCTTTTTGCCAAAAATCAATATGCGGATGTTTAATTTCTACAATATCTATAAAACCATCTTCAGACTCAAATAGATAATCTGCCGTGTCCCATAAGTCAATCCTGCTTTCGTCCAGCAAAACGAAATATGAGAGACCAAACATCCAACGATTTTTTTCTAAAAATGGCTGCCAATAATTCCTTTCCTTTTTATCTAAATCCGACAGTGATGTTTTAAATTCGTCGAGTGCCACCCTTCTCGCTTGGACCAATTTATAAGTAAGAATTTTTTTATCTAGCTCTGGATATTGTTCTTTAAATAATTGATAAACCGTATCTTTATTTTTTTCCGATTGCAATATTTGCTTTACTAAATTTATTGTTACTTCATCATTCGATAATATTGCCGACGTATATTCTTTAGACAAGATATCAATGTTTAAAAGAGCCTCATTGGCTTTTATATATGCAGCTAATTTTTCTAAAGACGCCTTATCATAAATAGCAAAACCCTCGCTTGTAACTATTTCCTCCTCAATCCAAAATGGCTCTTCTTTTATTTTTTTGAATTTCGAAAATTTTAGCGCGTAATGATGTGTTTTTTGCTCGCGTCTGTTCGGAATAAAAGTAGATTGGATTTCAACTATATAAACAACTCTCGTTCTGTCTGAAAGTTTTTCTGCATTAATAAATATCGGGTCAGGAAATCCGAAATCTTTTGCCTTTTTAACTCTTAGTTTGTAAAACTCATTAGCATCCATAAATATTTTTGTTAACTTACAGTATTAAAATCAATAACGAGGATACCTTCTCCAATGCCCACGCACCCAATATGCTCCGCCAAGAAGCGGTATATCTCCGATTCCATCAGTCATAGCACCCACTATAATAAGAACATATAAAGCAATGACGATTATCGATAGCCATTTAATTATGTGCCAAAATTTCTCTTTTGGAGAGCGTGGATTCTGAGGCGTAGAATTTCCTTCTGCAGAATACCCTATCACTAATCCAACTACTGCAATTATTAAAGGATAAAAAATTGTATAATCATCCATAAATTTATTTTTTATTTCATTTGTGGCTTACCGGCATCGCCAAGTTTTTTGTTGAGTGCATCTCTCTTCTCTTGAATTTTTTGCTTCTGAACAAAATAAAAATCGAATAAACTTTCTAAAATATCTAAATTCCATTCTGCTTCTCCTGGCTCTACATCGACTATTTCTCCAGTACTTTTGCTCTTTATTGGATGAGCAGCAAAATTGCCTATATTCCGAACCGCATCTAAGTTTTCCGAAAGATATGGGGGTAAAGAATTTGAATTTAAAACTTCTTCAATTTGTTCAGATAAATCTTTTTTTGTAGTATTAGCTTTTTCCTTAAGTAAATTTTGTAAGCACCTTCTACTTAATGCGGCGCTAGCTTTTGGGCTGTCAGAAAAAACTAAACACGCCTCCCTGTAATCTTCAGTAAAAGCGGGCGGTATATCTGAAGGTAACGGTGTTCTTGAAATTCCTTTTGGCCTTACTAGCTCAGGGCTCCAAACACGATATCCGGTTGGAAGCTTGCCCAACTCAATTATAACTTTTTTGCAACTCGGACAAGTGCAATAACGCAAGCGAAAATTTCCCTCAATATCTGTAAGGGTTGTAATGTGCGCCCAATCCTCAAAAAAATTTTCTAAACAATGTGGACATTTCATAATTTTTATTAAAACTTAATTGATGTAGCAATATTTTTTATATCTTTTAAAACTGTACTACTCGGATTCCATGGAAGATATGTACTAAGTATTAAAATTGCTTTCTCTCCATTTGTATTCATCATATATACAAAATCATAGGTTCTCATACTAGATTTTTTTATAAATCCCTTTATGCAAATAGCGAAGCCAGAATTATTCTCAAAAATTTCGAACCCACCATCCTTCTCCCAACCAGCACCCCTAATGCCTTTGTGAAAAAATAATAACATGTCTGAAAGTGCCGATGTTACAATTTTTTTCGGTTCTTCTATGGCGACTATATTTTTATATTCAGATTTTTTTATTTCACCCTCAAGATTCCATAAAACATCCCCGTTTTCTAAAAACATTGGAAAATCTTTAATTTTAAAAATCTGTACCATACCAGCAGGACTATATTGGCTTGAGCTGTCTTCCGCAGAAAAAGACATATCGCAATATTTATTTGCCATGAAGTTAATCAATGGACTTGTATACCAATCCATATCAGTATTTTCAAAAGAAATTACATATGGATATTTCTTACCCTTATATTGAAGTTTGTTTAGCTTCTTATTAAATCTTCTTTGAATAAAATTTAGTTTTGCCATATTTTTAAAAAATTAATATTTAACGCAAAAACGCCCAAAAATTGGGCGGTGGAATTTGAACTAAAAATAGTCGGGGAAGTGCCGAGAAGTGTCATAACTTCTGGTCGCACATGCGTTATTTACAATAACTTACGACTAAAAGTTCTAACATGTGCATCAGGCGCGGGCAGGGGGATTTGAACCCCCGATCTCCTCCGTGACAGGGAGGCGTCTTAAACCAGGCTGGACTATGCCCGCAAAATTATTTTCGGGGTGCCGGGGGAGAGAATCGGACTCTCGACCTCTGCGTTATGAGTGCAGCGCTCTTACCAACTGAGCTACCCCGGCGTTAAAATTTAAAATGGTTGCGCCGCCCCGAATTGCACGGGGGCCTGCAGCTTATGAGACTGCCGAGGTACTACTCCTCCACGGCGCGATGGTCATTACTTAATAGATTAAGTAATATAAATACTTTAACACAAAAAATCAATCAAATCAAGCTCTGAAAACTTCCAAGAATGCTTTTGTGGGAACATTGACTCTTCCTTTTTGTTTCATCAGTTTTTTTCCTTTTTTTTGTTTTTCCAAAAGTTTGTTTTTTCTGGTCACGTCGCCGCCATACAAATATCCTGTCACATCTTTTCTTCTTGACCTAATTGTTTCACGAGCAATAACTTTTCCGCCGATAATCGCCTGCAATGCAACAGAAAATTGCTCTGGAGGCAAAACATCTTTTAATTTTTCTACTAATTTTTTTCCTTCTCCGTACGCCTCGTCTTCAGCCACAATTCTTGAAAACGCTTCTTCTTTTTGTCCGGCAATTAAAAGTTCCATTTTTACCAATTTTGCCGGCCTAAATCCCAGCATTTTATAATTCATTGAAGCATATCCCTGGCTGGCTGTTTTTATTTTGTCATACAAATTTGCAATAATTCCTCGCAAAGGTGTTTCAAAAACAATAATCGCTCTTTCCGGACTTAAATAATTTGTTTGGACATAATTTCCTTTGAGCATTTTTAAAATTTCCATTAATTTTCCCATATAAGAAACAGGACTGATAACTTCCAAAGAAACCCACGGCTCTTCGCAATTTTTAATTCTTGATTGGTCTGGCCAATCGCTTGCCGAATGGATTAAAATTTCTTTATTTTTGTTATCAAAAATTTTATAAACAACTGACGGCGTTGAAATTACCAAATTCAAACCAAATTCCCTTTGCAAGCGTTCGGAAATAATTTCAATATGCAAAGTTCCCAAAAATCCGCAGTTAAATCCCCTGCCCAGCGCCTCTTTCATTTCCTGCTCAAAAACCAAAGCCGGGTCATTTAATTTTAATTTTCCCAAAGCCACTTTCAACACATCAAAGTCGTCTGGATTTTCAGGATACAAGCTGGCAAAAACCATTGGTTTTGGTTCTTGATATCCAGGTAAGGCCTCTGCATTTGAATTTAATTTAATAATCGTATCTCCGGCATGAACTTTTCCCGGTTCTTTAATCCCAGTTGCAATATATCCAATGTCTCCGGCTTTAATTTTTTGTTGCGCTGAAAATCCGGGATTTAAATATCCCAATTCTTTTACTTCGGCAGGAGTATTTGTTGCCATCAATTCAATTTTTTCTCCGTTTGAAATTTCGCCGTCAACAACGCGCACAAACGCAATCACGCCCTTGAAAGAATCATACTCCGAATCAAAAATTAATGCGCGAAAATTGTTGTCCGTGCTTTCACGCGGCGCTGGCACATTTTTGATTATTTTTTCCAAAACCTGCTGCACGTTCGTTCCGTCTTTTGCAGAAATTTTTATAATTTCTTCGGGCATCACATTCAACAAATTTGAAAGTTCTTCAACCGTCTCGTCAATTTTAGCTATTGGACTATCAATTTTATTTACAACCGGAATAATTTTTAAATTTTGAGATTTTGCCAATTCCAAATTCGCCAATGTCTGCGCCTGAATTCCCTGAGTTGCATCAACCAAAAGCACAGCTCCCTCAACTGCTTCCAAACTTCTTGAAACTTCATAAGAAAAATCAACATGGCCCGGCGTGTCAACCAAATTCAAAATGTAATCGGTGCCCTCAAAATTATAATTCATTCTGATGGCTTTTAATTTTATGGTAATTCCCTTTTCTCTTTCTAAATCCATTGAATCCAAAAACTGCGGCATCATCTTCTTTGGGTCAATTGTTCCGGTCAACTCAAGCAACCTATCGGCTAAAGTCGATTTCCCATGGTCTATGTGAGCAATTATTGAAAAATTTCTAATATTTTCCTGGCTCATTTCTATTTTCTTTTTAAAATTTTTACAATACCTTTGTTCGCGTCAACTTCAACCAGGTCGCCGTCTTTTAAAACCTGCGTGGCGATTTTTGTGCCAACGATACATGGCTTTTTCATTTCTCTGGCAATAATAGCTGCATGGCAAACAACTCCGCCTTCATCTGTGACAAATGCAATTGCTTTTTTCATTGCCGGTAAAATATCGGGCAAAGTCATTGGAGCTACAATTATATCTCCTGTCTTCACTTTATTTATCTGTCGCGCGCCATAAACAATTTTTACAACGCCTCTCACTATTCCCTTAAACGCGGATTGTCCCTTAAATTCTTTTATGCTGTCATTTTTTACTATTTTTTCTAACTTTATATTAAATTTTTTTTCAATAAAATCTCTGTCTTTTCCTAAAAATAACTGATTGTCTGTAAAAAAATATCCCAAAGCTCTTTTTTTTAAAATTTTTATTGGCGGCGGATTGTCTTTGGCAATTTCTTCTATTCTTAACAGCGCGGTTAAGTTACCAAGCAACGGATAAATTTTTTTCAATGATTTGCGGACCGTAGCCTCAGAACCTGGAACAAAAAATTCATATTCGTCTCTAAGTTTTACCAGCCGGGCAAAAGGTTCTGCGAGAACGTTTTTGTATTTATTGTATAATTCGGACTCCCAGCCCCACCAGACAGATTCAAACCATGGCCAGATTTCTTCGCATTGTTGCAAATAAGCAAGAAGATTTTTCTTATCAAGTACCGGCTCTTTCAAAAAAATTGGTTTAAGTTTTTTAAGCTCTCGGCGGAATGGAATTTCAGCAAAATCATAACTGCCCGTCTCTTTTACTTTGTCTATTAAAAGTTGCTCCACCCACTCCACTCCCAAGGGATTGTAAAATCCGTTTGTAACAGACCCAATATTTTCAAAAACAATATATGGCAAATGCGGCTGTTTTTTCTCTGTCCAAACTTTTGGATTTGAGACCTCGCCCCGCCACCAAACTTCTAACATTGCCAAAGTAAAGTCCCTCGCAAAATAATTTTTATATATTGACTTTTTAATCATTGCATAGTCAATGTTATCAAAAAAATGCGCTTTAATCAATCGCCCTTCGACTCGCTTCGGCTCGCTCAGGGCAAGAAAAAAGCTCTAAGCAATCAGGGGGACTGCGAAGAGCCTGGCGAGTAAGCCGAGTCATGGCCGGGGTTCCAAATCTTCCGGCCTGATTTTGTCGATCGACAGATCAGGGTCGCCCGACGAATCGAGCAAGCGCCGCCAATCGGCTCTGCTTTCGTCATCCCCTCTTTTGCATTCGGCCTCGCGCTGGCATTTGATGCAACGAGTGGCGTACGGCAGGGCGTCGAGGCGGGCCATAGGAATGTTGGTCCCGCAATCCTCGCAAATGCCGAAGCTGCCTTCCCGCATCCGCTCAAGGGCCTCTTCAATGCGGGCCAACTCGCGGTCCTCCACTTCGGCCAGTTGAGAGCTAATCTCATCCTGGACAGAATCCAGGGCCGAGTCAACCGCGTCCCCAGGTGGCTGCCCACGGAGCTCTTTTAGCAAGCTCAAGTCGCCAGCCAAAGCCCGGCGCAGGGCTTCACGTCGCCTAACGAGGACCTGGCGAATGTTCAAAATCATATCTTTCCGGCTCATACTATCGCCTCCTTGACATAGGGCCCAATATACAAGAATCAAAGATCAACATTTACCCTCACACCAAATTTTGGTTGTGACGGGCAAATTTGATTTTAATACTTTTCCGAACTTTGTCAATATACACGCTCCAATCAAAAAAGCCCGCTTTCGCGAACTTTTTTCATAAAATTATTTTTATTTCTCAATTAATTTTTCAACTTTTTGTTTCGCTTCATCTAATAACTCCTTTGCTTTTTTTCGGGCAATATGAGATTTCCTTACCAACTCAGAAATTTTTTGCTGAATATTATTTTCTAATTTGGGTAAAATAATTCTCCTTAAAGAAGAACTTGGTATCGCAGTTAAAATTGTACCTTGCGCTTCTCTCATTAATAATGATTTTATAATCAAAGATTTTACTAAAATTAAATTCACTTCTGGTTTAAAATATTTTTCTTTCAATATAAAAAATCCCGTCGAACCAACTAAATCTTTCACATCCTCATCTATTAAGGCGACTTTATCGGTTGAACCCTCAACAGAGGAAACAATCACATCATTTTTTTGTAATTTCATTCTTGCTCTGCTCGGCAATTCTTTCCCTTTTATTGTTTGAATGTTATCAACCATTCCCAAATTTTCATTCACATCTGCCAATTCAATATATTTATATTCTTTTTCCGGATTGATTTCAATTTTTTTATTCGATACTTCAATTAAATTGTCGAAACTATCAAAACCGTTTCTGTAATTTCTAATTTTTGAAACTAATTTTTCATATTTTGATTGAAAATATTCCGCATCCATTCTGTTCGCATTTTTCAAATCGGATAAATTTGCAACACTAAACAGGCCTTCCTTGTTTTCAAAATCTTTCAATCCTAATTCTTCCAAAAGCAAACTTTCTGCTTGAGAATATAACGACTCGCTTTGTTCTCTAAATTTTATTATCTGTTCATATAAATCTAGAAAATAAACTTGGTCTTTTTTCGTAATTAATGGTATTTCAATGTTCTCGATGTCAACCACATTTAATTTCAATTGTATGTTACCGCTTGCTTTTTGGAAAATTTGAGATTGTCCATATTTACTCAAAAGAAAAAATAATAAATAAACCTTTTCTTCTTGTGATAATTTTTTAAATCTAATACCTATGTTATTTTCACTTATATTTACTTCTCCTAGATCATCCGAAATAACTGAAAGTCTGCCTACCGTCGCAATTTTTGAAAGCACAATATCTCCTGGCATTAAGTGGGTAGAAAAAATTCTTTTATGTTCTTCCGGAGAAATATAAACTAAACTATTTTTATTTATAAAAATATCCGAGATATCCCCTATTCTAATAAAAGGAATCCCCTCGGTTCTATACGATTCACTTTTTAATGTAGAACCGAAGGGGCCACTAAAAACTTTCTCTGCAAAATCTTTTAACGGCTTTGATTTTTGAGATTTAATCTTCAATACCGAATTTAAATATTCCGGCTGATAATATTCAGCATCAAGCCGCAAAGCTCCTTCCAATTGAGATTTTTTAATTATTGAATAGGTAATCATTTTAATGTATATTTTCGTCAATTTTAATCAATCCAGCCTTCATTAATGTTTTTACGGTCTCACTTATAATTCTGTACATACTTAAAATATTTTGTCTTGCCTTATCGATTGTGTCTATCGGTTCTCCATCAAAATGAGCAGGAGTGTGCCGATAATAATGTAAAAACCTCTTCATTTCATTGACCATGTCTTTTATGTGCATTTTTTCTTCGTTATCTAATGTTTTTGACTCTTTGGTTTTATTTCCAAGTTCTTTCAGTAAATTATCTATCGTTTCGTCTACCTTTTCTTCGTCAAAATAAGTTCCAACAAATTTAGGATTACCAGACGACGGTAGATTCAAATCTTTCGCTATTTGAAATAAAAATCCTTCGAAAGCCTTATAAGCAGGCGCTGTGAAAAAAGAAAAATCGTTGAATCTTTCCTTAAATTGTTCTTTCCATAAAATATCCAAATTTAATGAGTCTGCCAAGTGATTAATTACTCTTTCACTCAGATAGTGTAGGACAGCCATATCAAAATGATTGATTAAATCTCTTGTCGGTTGTTGTTTCCTCGCACTCCCTATGATTTGCGGGTAACTAGTACGTAAATTATATATATTTTCAAAATATTTACTCATCTTTTTTATTTAACTTGATCAAATGAACTAATCAAAAAATCCTTCGCAATATTAATTGGTTGAGCAAATCCAATGTTTGTAAATATTTCAACTGGTTCTCCATCAATTATTAATCTTGGCGGTCTGCCCTTCATAAATGGGTCAAATCTACCCTTAATAATCGCTATTACATCGTTAGAGCCAGGGATAAAAACGGGTGCTCCACTATTTCCACTTGCTGTAACTGCGTCTAATTGTACTAATTCAACCGGACCCCCAATACGATTTTTTCTAAAGGCGCTTATAATACCCCTTGTTGCCGATGGCCTAATATCGCCACTTAATACGGTACCAAAAGGAAAGCCAACAAATGCAATATCTTGACCTTCTTGCAAATCGGAAGAATCTCCTAGTTTTATTTCTGATAAATTTTCTAAAATCGGGTTAATTTTTTCAATAATTATCTTAATTACTGCTAAATCTTTTTCAAAATCTACTGAAATAATTTTTCCAGGAAAACCCATCGGACCGTTTTCAGACATTATACCAATTTGTAACTGTGCGTCATTTCTGATCACGCCATTTTTAGATATTACATGAGCACACGTTGCAATCAATAAATTTTCTTTTGAGTATAAAAAGCCTGTGCCAACAATTGAGAGTTTATATGAGTTAGTAAAAATATCATGTTCGTTAAAGGCTATTGGAACGACAGACGGCTTAATTATTTTTATTGCATCTATTAGTATGTTTTGCATAATTTTAAAAATTAGTTATTTATTAAAAATTAAATTTTTGTTTTTTGGCGAAGTCGAAAAATGCTTCGGCGATTTCGTCTAAATCGTGGTCTAAAATTTTTCTGCCTTTTTGGTCGTGGATGTAGTTTCCGTTTGCATCTTTTTTATAAATGTAATCGCCGGAGTTGTCTTTGCCGGCTTTTTTGGAGACCGCCATAAAAATTGGATAATCTTTTAACAATTCGCCGGATTTGCCTCCCCATTTTTGCAAAAATAAAACAGATGTTTTTGTTCCGGTGTGCGGTTTAAAAGTATTTCCGTGCAAGCCCACAACTGCCAAAATTCGCGCTTTATCAAAAAGATATTCTCTTACATATTCCATGCCGGTATTATTTAAGACACCTTGAGGTAAAACAATTGCCATTCTTCCGCCCGGCTTTATCATGTCTAGCGTTCTTTCTATAAATAAAATATGGCGTTCAATTTTGTTAACCAATTTTCCTTTTTTTCTGCCAAACTCATATTGCCTTAATAATCCTTGGTCTTTTATTTCTCCTGCAAATGGCGGGTTTGTCAGCAGAACGTCAAATCCAAAATTTTTAAAACTTTTTTTATTTTCTTCTTCCTCGGCGTAGTCCTTAAATTTTTCGAGCCGTTGTAAAAGTTCACTTCTTGCATGTAATTTATCTTTATCTTCGCCTTGCCATTCTCTTGTGTCTAAAGAATTTAATTTAAATAAATGCGACCTGCCGTCACCGGCAATTAACATCAGCGCCCTTGAAACCTTGGCGGTTTCATCGGCAAAATCAATTCCATAAAGATATTCTTTTGCGTAGTCCTGTTTTTCTAATTCCGACTTCAAATATTTTTCTTTTACATAATTCATACAAGCAATTAGAAATCCGCCCGAACCGCAGGCAGGGTCAATAACATATTCGTCTTTTTTTGGATTTAACATTTTTACGGCCATTGCAATTGCATGCCTTGGCGTAAAATATTGCCCTTTTTTGCCTTTTGCAACTTCAGGAATTAAATATTCAAACGCTTCGTCAATAACCATCAAATCCGAACCAAAAAGTTTTGTCTTTTCCATTTCTCCAATCACAATTGCCAAATGCTCTGGGGAAAGACGAATATTATCCTGCTCAAAAAAAGTTCCAGGCCATTTTTTAACTGCCGAATGAAACAAATTATTTATGGCAGAAAAAGTTTTATTTGGGTCTTTATATTTTCTGAATAAAATCTCTTCGCCGTCCCTTTTTTGCGCCTCTATTTCATCAAATAATTTTGCATATATCAATTTAAAAATTTCTGTGAAAACATCCACTCCGGCGTTTGCCAAAACCAATTCTTCAATAATTTTAATACTTTCTTTCAAGTCGGTTTTTGGGTCTAAATCGTCTAACGTTTTCTTTTCAGATAATAAGTCATCAATTGTTTTGCTTGCCGAAGGAATTTCCGAAAGAGTGTCTTCAAAATTATTAGGATAATTTCTATACAAAATTGTTTTTACTTCGCCGTTTGACCAAACGCCAATTTCGCAGCCCTCGGCGTTTAGATAACTTTTTAGTTGGTCAATTCCTTTTTCAAAGTTTGGTTTTTTAACTTCAATAATAATGTATGGAGTTATTTTGTCATTTTTATAAACAACGATGTCGGCTCTGGCAAATTCCTTTGAGCCAAAATGAACGCTTTTTTCTGTGTCAATTAAATCAAAAGGATAACCATAAAATTTGTTTAATTTATAAAGCCAAAGCTGTCTTACAATTTCCTCTGGTTTTCCGCTTTGTTTTGATTCGTCAAAAACAAACCTCTTACTGCCGGATTTTAAATCTTTCAGATAAAATCTGTCTTTTTCTTCTTCGGTTATTGTTAAAATATTTTCAATGTCAAAATCCTTAAATTCTTTTAAGCTGTAAATAGTTTCTGAATCATGGAAAATTTTATTAATTATTTCCTTTGTCTTGTTAATTTTTTGCGTTGGCATAAATTTATTTTTTTTAATTTATTGATCGCCATGTTCCCTTTTTAAAAACTGAAATTACTTTACCAATAATTTCCATATTATCTCTAAAAGGGATGTTTTTGTACTTCGGATTTTCTGATTTTAAATAAACGTATGGCGGCTTATCTTCTGAAACAAATCTTTTAACCGTTCTGTCTCCAGCAACATCGGCTAAAACAATATCTCCTGAAACAAACTCTTTTTGATTTTGAATTAAAACCGCATCACCGTCTTCAATGTTGGCGTTAATCATAGAGTCGCCAATAATTTTTATTAAAAACACATCCTCCTTGAGTTGGGCCACATCTGTTGAAACTTCCTGCCATTCTCCAGAAATTTCTAACGCATCTATTGGCGACCCGGCGCTCGCCGAACCCAGCATGGGAATTAAAGGGTTTCTTTTTAAAATTTTATTGCCAAGCGGCAAAATGGTTAAACTTCTTGCAGACGCCTCGTTTTTTTTCAAAAGTTTTTGTTCTTCTAATTTTTTTAGAAGATCAATAATTGATTGATTCGAAACTACGCCTAAACTTTCCCGCATTTCTTCAAATGTTGGAGGATAGCCCGTGTCTTTAATATAATTGTAAATAATCTCTAATAATTGTTTTTGTCTTTTTGTAATTTTTTCCATTAAATCATTATAACTGACTAAAAGGTCGGGTGTCAATATTCAAGGATGTGAATAACTAAAAAACCCGTGGAAACGGGTTTATTGTATGCCCTCGATTTATTTCCCTGGGTATAAAAACTTTTTGAGGAATGAGTTGATGATTATCTTGTTTTCGGGAGACTTCAACAAGTGAGTGGCGAGGGTGTAGGTTGCGACGCCAACGAGGCCGGAGGCGATGAGTTGGAAAAATATGCCCCAAAAGGTTTGCAAACTTACAATTGAGCCGAGCAATTGGCGCACGCCAAAAGTTATAACAACCATTATCAAACTGGCGATTGCGATTTTATAAAGAGAATTTAAAATTTCTTTTGCATCTTTTAATTTTGGAAACTTTTTGTAGAAAAAATATAAAAGCAAAGAACTTTCTAAAATTGCGGTGATTGCATAAGCCAAAGCCAAACCAATTACGCCAACATTTGCAGCGCCTCCCAAACGCAAAAAATTCTGCAAAAATAAATAAAATCCGGGCGAAATTTTTATAAGCCAAACAAGAAGCAAGCTCAATGCGATGTTAAAAGCAACCGTGACTCCACTGATGATTGCCGGAATTTTTGTGTTGTGGGCAGCGTAAAATGTTTTTGACAGAAATAAAATAAATGCCTGGGCAATTAAGTTAAATGCCAAAATTGCCAGGCAGGCAGTCACCAGTTTTGTGTCCGACCAATTAAATTTTCCAACGCCATAAATTACCCTGACAATCTGGGCTCTTAAAATTAAAAGCAGCAAACTTATTGGAACTGTCAAAAAAATTATCTGCCTGAATATGCTGGAAAACTTTCTTAAAAAATCTTCGTGGTCTTCTTTTAAAAAAGCCATGGACATTGACGGAAAAGCAGCCGTAGAAACAGAAACCGCAACTGCGTTTACCAAAATCGATGATAAATTATTTGCCAGATTAAAAACTGCGATACTGCCTGCCATCAAAGTTGAAGCAATGGCTGTGGTGGCAATTGTGTTGAGCTGCCCTGCTCCCAAACCCAAAGACCTTGGCACCATAAGTTTTATTGTTTTTAAAACTCCCGGGTCTCTGAAATTAAAATTTAGCCGATATTTAAATCCCGAATGGAAAAATACCGGCAATTGGATTAATAAATGCAAAATTCCGCCAAGCACCACTCCCCACGCCAATCCTGGCAAACCAAAATGTGGAACAAAAAATAAAATGCCGATTATTATTCCGCAATTGTAAAGCAAAGGAGCTACAGCTGTTACCAAAAATCTGTTAAAAACCTGTAAAATTCCTGAAATCATGTTTGAAGCGCCCAAAATTATGGGGCTTAAAAACATAATTCGCATCAACATAATTGCCAATTCCCTTTTTTGTCCTGAAAATCCGGGGGCTGTTATTGAAATTATTAGCGGAGTAAAAATTATTAAAATTATGCAGACAATAATTAAAAAAGATAAAAAAACATTTAACAAAGTTGAAACATATTTCCACGCTTCCTCTTTATCTTTAATTAAGTATGAGCTGAATATAGGAATTACTGCGGCGGCAATTGCGCCAAAAATTAAAATTAAGGCAATAAAATCAGGAACGGTAAATGCCGAATAATAAACATCCAACTGGCTGCCGGCGCCAAAGGTTCCGGCCAACAAGCGGTCGCGTAACAAACCCAAAACCGCCGACAGCAAATAAGAAATCGCCAAAATTAAAGAAGCAGAACTGATTGATTTTGTCTGCGAATTAAGAAAATTTTTTGACATTTTCAATAAATAGTATTTTTAATCTTACTATTTTTTTTGCATTTTTACAATAAACAAAAAGCTCGACGCAAAGTCGAGTTTTTTGTTGTCTCAGCAAGACTATAAGCCGAATTCTGTATTATGTGATCATCTGTCTGTTCGCGACATTGCTGTCGGAATCAAGCGAACTACTTTTAACAGAATTTCGAGATGTATTTAACCCAATTTTCTGCTTTGTTCTTGCACCCAATAAGGATTTAGCCGTTTCATTTTTACATTGCTGTAAAACTATTCCGCGAAGGAATGCCAGATCTTTCGATCTGAGCCGTTTCTGTTCGCACCTCGCATCTTACGATGGACGGCCGTTAGCCGCTATTTTTTTACCCTGAACCTTGCGGTCGGGTGGTGTTCGGACTTTCCTCCCCAAACTTGCGTTTGAAGCGATCACTCATCTTGCTGAAACGCATTAATAATAACAAATTATACCCTTTTGTCAATACCCAGCAAAAAATCCGCGGTCGCGGATTTTTTGCTGGGTATTTCTTATTTCAAAACGATTAGCAGCATTTGCACTTCATCAGTTTTTTCACTCCGATAACTATCAGAAGAATTGGCCAGATGATGCTCATGGCATATGCATATATGTTGAGATTCATGAGCAAGACCGCCAAACCGATTAAAATTATGCAGCATGGCATAATTTTATGATGCGCGCATTTGCATTCTTTTCCGTTTTCCATATTATTTTTATTTTAAATTAATATATGGACCTTTATTACTCTATTGTACCACAATTTTAAAGTAAAGACCTTGTTCCTACTTGATGATCCAGCGCTTCGTTTACCAGCCGGTCTGCTTCTTTGTTTTTTTCCCTGGGAGTGTGCTTGAATTTTACTGACTTAAAATCAAATTTTAAATTCCAGATTTCTATAAAAAACTGCTGTATTTTGGGGTCTTGCAACCGATAGTCACCATTTAATTGTTTAACAACCAATTCTGAATCAGCTCTTATTTCAACATCAGAAATTTCTGCAATTGCTTTTCCAAACAGCGCCTTAAATTTTTTCAACGCAAAAATTATGGCCGAATATTCGGCGTCGTTATTTGTTAAATTATCTCCCAGATATTCGCCATATTTTTTAATAACCTGCTCTTTTTCGTTGCAAAAAACAACGCCAATTGCCGCTTTTCCCGGGTTTCCGCGCGACCCACCATCAGTGTAAATAATAATTTTTTTCATTCTATTTTTGGTTTATTAAATTAAGAAATGCGTTGCTGATGTCAGCCAGAATAAGGTTGTCGTTTATTTTTTGCGTTATTTGTATAAATTCAACTGGGTCAACTCTGGCGCCATCAACTCTCATCGAAAAATGCAAATGCGGACCAGAAACGTAACCTGTGTCACCCGATAATCCGATAAGTTCTCCTCTGCGAACCCTGCTACCAACAAATACATTAAATTCGTCTAAGTGAAGGTACAAAGAAAAAATATCCAAGCCATGGTCTATGATAACTGTTTTGCCATAATTAGACAAATTTAAAGTTGCAACAACTTTTCCGTCGTTGACAGCATAAATATCTGTTTTTTCCGCTGCCTGCAAATCAATTCCAAGATGTTGCATTTTAGTTGCGCCCAATCCGATAAATTGTCCGAATGAAAAACCGCTTTTTTCCATCAGTCCTAATGGCGAAGAAAACGGCTCTATAAAATATGGAGTTGCAGTAAACTTGCTTATAACTTTGCTTATGGCGGGGTTGTCGTTGTTTCTTATATTAGAGACCGCCTTTTCGTTGGTAATTATGCTTTGTTTTGGGATTGAAACCGCAACCGCCGGCGCATTTGTAAAACTGGCAAGAGACACTTTAATTTCATTTGTTAAATGCTCTGCCAAAGAAGTATCCACAAAAATTTTATAATTGCCCGGCTTTTGGTCGGCATCAATTCCTAAAAAAGAAATCCATTCTTGCGAATTTCCCTTTTTATAAAAAATTAATTTTTGCTGACCAAAATTTCCAGCCACTTCGCCTGCCTGACTTTTGACCCTGATAAAAACCGTGTCTCCCTGTTTTGGATTTTCAGGATAAACATAAATGCTTGTAGGCGTTTTATTAAACAATAAAAAAATTCCTATTGCCAGCCAAAAAACAATTAATCCTATAATTAAAAACGAATAAACAGAAAATCTTTTCGTTTGCTGTTTTTTATTTTTCATTTATTCATTTTACCATTTAGCACCATTTAGGTAAATAAAAACCCGCATAAATGCAGGTTACAGCCGAGATAAGTCGCCAATCTTTTTGTGTTTTCTCATCTTCTTCAGCGCCATTTCTTTTATCTGGCGAACTTTTTCGGTTTTTATGCCAAGTATTTTCGCCACCTCTTTTTTTGAGCGCGCTATTCCGTCCTTCAGACCGAACGACAGGACCAGAACCTTTCGTTCCATCCTATCTAATTCAGACAGGGCGCCCTCCACAACTTCCCTAAGAAAACCTTTGTCTGCACCACGGCTTGGCGAAACTGCTTTTTCATCTCCGACAATGGCATACAAAGATTCTTCATCATCGCCTGACCCAATCGGAGCATCAAGCGATGTTAATTCTCTCTTGCCCGATAAGGCATTTTTGATGGCTCCATTGATGCACTCAGTCGCGTAGGTTGAAAACCTCGTTCCCTGATTGCGAAACCCATCAACGGCAAGCATAAGGCCATAGTTGCCCTCTTGAATCAGATGCAAAAGCATCAAGTTGGACTTGCCAGCATATTCCTTGGCAATATGCACAACCAGCCCCAGGTTTGCCCTGGCCAATTGCCTACTTGCCTCTTTGTCCCCAGCTTCAATCCTTTCGGCAAAAGCGATCTCTTCGTCTGCGCTTAACAGAGGAATCTTGTCGCCCATCTGTTCAAAGTAGACGTCAAGAAAAGTTTTTGCTCGCTTCTCGGCTTTTTTCTCCAACTTTTTGGCAAACTTTTTGCCTGACTTCTTGTTCGGCATTTTAGTCCTCTTTTAAAAGGGCGTCTTGATTACCCGCCTCCATATTAACAGATTTCTATATTTAGTCAAATAAAAAATCGCCCGCGACCCAAGATACTCATTGGGTACCCCGAGCCGCATAGGACGATTTTTTGGTATATTTTTTATTTGTTTAAGTTGTCGGATTTTATGGCTTCCAGCGCCTCTTTTACTGTTGTCATAAATTGAGCCGGAAAAATAATCGTAGAATTTTTTTCAACGCTTATCTCTGCCATTGTCTGCAATGTCCTTAACTGCAAGGCCACAGGATGGGCGGCAATAAGGTCGGCTGCCTGTCCCAATTTTTCAGCTGCCTGAAATTCTCCCTGGGCTGCAACAATTTTTGCCCTTCTTTCTCTTTCTGCTTCTGCTTCTTTTGCCATGGCGCGCTGCATGTTGTCAGGCAAAATAATATCTTTAATTTCAACTGCGGTCACCTGAACTCCCCAGGGTTCTGTATGGTTATCAATGACATTTTTTATTTGATTATTAATGTCAGATGTCTGCGACAAAAGCTGGTCTAATGTAAATTGCCCGACAACATTTCTGACAGTTGTCTGGCTTATCTGGTTTACGGCAGAAAAAACATTTTCTATGGCAATAACTGCCTTTTTAGGGTCAACCACGTGATAATACGCCACAGCTGCAATATCAATGGAAACATTATCTTTTGTAATAATTTTTTGCGAAGGAATTCCCATTGTTACTGTTCTGAAACTCACCTTCACCATTTTCTCAAAAACAGGAACTAAATATATAAGACCCGGCCCCCTGATAACAGTTTGCTTCCCCAGAAAGAAAATAACTGCCCTTTCATATTCTTTAATGACGCGAATTCCGGAAAGAGCGATAACAACTAAGACACCTAAAATATAATAAATATAAGCATCCATAGATTTAAAATATTAATAATAATTATGCTATTAATTCTTGTTACTCTCTTTCTCGTAAAAATGCAATTAAAAATTTATGTTAAACCTTCCTGGTATTCAATGCCATTCAGTGTGGGAAACTTTGGATAAACTTTTTGCACTCTGCCGACTTGCCCGTCTTTCAACCGCACCTTAATCCCGCGATGATGAGAACTGTCGCCCGTCAAAATCTCCGCCACTCTTCCATGGGTAAGTTTCCCAGTTGGTTGGTCTTTTTTTAGCACAATATCCACCTCAGCCCCAATTTTTATGTTTGCCCTAGTTTTTCCGTCCATTTTTTTACTTTATTCCTAAAAGAGGACATTTTCAATCCCTATACATACTCATTAATAATTGCTATTATGAATAATTGTTATTAACTAAAAATATTAAATAAAAAATTTTATGAAATTATGGAATTGGCTTTTATATTTGACTAATAATGAAGAAAAATCTCGGCACGAAGAGTTGTTTGATGTGGCTTTTTTTGCAATCAACACAATAGCCGTGATTTTTGGCATCGCCATGTTTATTATTTATAAAGAACCGCAGTGGATACCCGTGGTCGTTATTGAGTATACTTGGGCGTTTGATAATATGCGCAATAATCGCAGTTAACAAATTTATGAGTAATAAAATAAAAAAGATCCCGAGGGACCCGAAGCAATAATTAGCGCGTTTTGCTTCTTTTCAAAAAAGCGTAACGTTGATGGTCGGCCTTCCAAATCCGTATCGAACATCCTTGCATTTTGGCTTTTGCCCATTGCAACGGACGAAACTCATGCGGTCAAATCTTGCCGCGTCGTTGGGAACGCGCATCGACTCCCTTGTTAAAAAATTTTCAGAGTCCAATATACGCCACTGCGATTGCCGTCGCCCTTTGGTTTTTTGGGAACCACAAAATCTTAAAAAACCCACGGCTTTGTTTCTCCTTTTGTCGGAAGAATTATCTCTACTAATTTTAGATTAATACTTTGCCAAATTTTGTCAAATAAAAAAGGGCCTTTGCCGGTCTTTCATTTTTTTTATAATATTATTTTTTGAAAAAATCGTTCAGGCAATTTTCAAATTTTGAGAGATTTTCATTTTTTATCCGGAAGCCAGAGGCGTTGGCGTGGCCGCCATAAGTTATTAAAAAATCACGGCACGTTTTCATGGCATCAACTGAATTTGTGTTTTTGGGATTTCTGACTGAGCCACAGGATTCTTTATCCATTTTTTTAAAAATAAAAGCCGGTTTTTCGTATTTGTTGCATATTATTGAAGCCACAGACCCGGCTAAAGTTAAATGCCAGGAAGGATCTCCCTCAAAAATAATGGCGCTGGGGTTACCTTCTAGGTCTTTTTGCGAAAGGCGTCTTTCTATTTCCTGCACAATATTTTTGACCTGCATTTGTTTATTGAGATTTTTATTTAAAAGCATCTGGGCAATTTCTTTGCATTTTTGTTTGTCAGAACAAGTTAAAAGCTGGTATGATTCGTTTTCAAAATTTACCGACTCAGCTGCATTCAAAGCAGAAATTATTTTGGGCAAAGACGACCCAGAGGGTGCCCCGAAAACTTCTCCATTTCCCAGAATATCTAAAAACGCCCTTAGGGCGGGGCGAAATGTATTTTTAAGAGACCTTAAGCCATGTTCAATAATTTCCTGATTTTGTTGGACTTGCGGAACCATATCAGCAATTGTTCCCAATGCCGCCAATTCCAAAAAACTATTTTTCAAATTTTCAGAAATATCTTTGCCCAAAAGTTCCATGCAAAGATTATATGTAACGCCAACATTTGCCAAGCCCTTAAATGGATAATCATCGTCATCCTGTTTTGGGTCAACAATTATTGCTGCCTCCGGAACTCCAAACAATGTTTCGTGATGGTCAATAATAATAACTTCAAAACCCATTTTGTTTGCCGTATCAACTTCTTTTATATTTCCGATGCCCAAATCCAAAGTTATAAAAAGCGCCGGTGCTCGGTCTTTTAACATTTCCAATGCTCTTACATTTATTCCGTAACCGTCATTTTCCCTGTCAGGAAAAAAAGCGCAATCAATCTTACCACCCAGGCATTTAATCGCCTCCTCCAAAATAACAACAGAAGAAATTCCGTCTAAATCAGAATCGCCATACAAAATAATCCGCTCTTTATTTTGAACAGCTTTTTTTATTCTTTCTGCGGCTTTTTCAATATTTTTTATTTTCTCTGACATAAATTCTTTAATTTATGTCAGCCCCGTAGTCCCGCAGGACGAAGGGAGAAAACATAAATTTAGTAATTTTTTGAAATTCCGCGAAGCAAAAATACATTTTCAAAAAATTACGATAAAGCGGCGAAGCCGCGGAAATTTCTATTTTTGATGTCATACTTTTTATTATCCCAGAGCGGCTATTCCCGGAAGAATATCTCCAGACAAATAGCTTAACATTGCTCCGCCGCCCGTTGAGACATGGCTGAACTTATCAATCATACCTTTTTTTTCTAAAAATTCAACTGTTTCGCCTCCGCCAACAACTGAATAAGCCCCGCTATTTATTATTGCCTCGGCAATTGCTAAAGTTCCGGCAGCATATTTATCATCTTCAAATTTTCCAAACGGCCCGTTCCACAAAATTGTTTTTGCCGTTGCAATTTTTTCCTGAAATAATTTTATTGATTCTTGGTTAATGTCCAATCCGTCCAAGTGCCCCACCGGAGATATTATTTTTTCTGGAAAATCAAATTTAATATTTTTGTCTGTCACTTCTTTTGAGAGCAATCCGCCTATTATAACAAAGTCGGCAACTTTTGAAATATTATCAATAAATTTTGATTTTGTTTCAACTTTTTTCCCGCCGACAATCGCCACCATTGGCTTTTCCGGATTTTTCATAATTTTGTCTAACACCTCAATTTCTTTTTCCAGCAAAATTCCCGCGCAATTTGGTAAAAGTTTTGGAACGCCAACTATTGAAGCAT
>JBEKVX010000003.1:0-44566 GCA_049513595.1 Candidatus Staskawiczbacteria bacterium
GGCAACAGTTATGGAAGCAGCCAAAACCATTCCCAGTCCAAAAAGATAGCAAACATAATCCCCAGCAGAGGAAGTGTCATTTATAGAATGTCCCAAAACGCTGGGATAATTAACCTCTAAGGCCAATACAAAACCGGCCTTGAAAAAGAATACAAAAATTATTCCTAAAAAAAGAATTACTTTTTGGATTTTTTTATTCATCTTAAAGCACCGCATAAACAAACCCGATCCACGAAGTTGGCAGTTTGGCTCCGACAGCTATACCAATCAAACTGATAAATGGAGCCACATCATCTATATAGGGGATAGCCTCTAATATAAGGCCTAAGAAGAATTTCCACCAACCTTTTCTTTTGGTAACAAGCATCCATATACTAAAGAAAATCGCTGCAATTATGTCAGATATTAGTTCAATTATCCACCCGATAACAGGAATAAAACCCAGAAGCCCTACAAGGTCAAAAAGTCCTCCCATACACATCATTATAATTCCTTCAGGAGATGCTATGCTCCCCTTTTGTCCGATACCTCCCTCTGCCGCGCCCTCCTCTGTTTCTTCAGAGGTCTCCTCAATATTTTCTGTCTGATTTTCTTCTGTTGCCATTTTTTAGTTTTGAGCTGATTCTAATTCTTTTTTTGCCTTTCTGTTTTGTAAAACCTCTTGAGGATTGGTTGTTATTATTTGGTTTTCTGTCTGGCTGGCAACAACTGACAAATAAACGTGTTTTCTTCCAGCAAAAAATAATCCTTCTCCAACCGATGCCTCAACTAAGAGATATTTTTCCTGCTCTGTTAAGTTAAAAATTTTTTGCACTGAGTCAATGTCAGCAGTTGATTGTTTCATTAAAAGTTGCAGAGATGAGTTTGTGATAATCGCCTTGCCATAATCGGACTTCGTAAAATCAGCCACATCCTGGGTAATAGTTGTCACTCCCAGCCAATATTTTCTGCCTCTTTTTACCAAGCCGAAAAGAAAAGAAGCGCCGTCATCTGTTTGCATCAGCCACCAGGCCTCATCAATAACCAAAATTCTTTTTTTTAGTTTTGACCTGACCATGTTCCATATATATCTCATAATAATGTACAGGGCGATGGGCCTTAACGAATCCTCCATATCCCTTATTCCAAAAACAACAAAATTTTTATCTATGGAAATATTTGATTGCTGGTTGAAAAAATCAGCAAAAGTTCCTTTGGTAAATTTTTTCATGCGATTTACCAGCGACTCGGTTCCTGTCATGCTTTCTAAAACCTCCTGGAAGTCAGACATCAAAGGAGTGTTGTTTGCCCAGGTTTTTGGGTCCGACTGCGGAGTAATATCTCTTACGGCATATGTCTCCGTAAGCGCTTCGTCTAAAATGCTGTCTTCCTCTGGCGTTAATCCGCCCAGCATAATTCTTAAAAGTCCGACCAAATTTATAACATTGGACCTTAAAACATCTTCTGGATTGTCGCCTTCGCCCGGCAGCGGCAAATCAAAGGGATTGACATGGTTTGCAGAAGTTAAAGAAATTTTAAAAAATGCACCACCCACAGAGTCAGATAAAATTTCATATTCATTTTCCGGGTCAATGATAATTATATCAACTCCCTGCATTAGATATCTCAATATTTCTAATTTTATGGCATATGATTTTCCTGCGCCTGCTTTTGCAAAGACCACCATGTTGGCGTTTTCCAAACTGAATCTATCAAACAAAACCAAAGAATTATTGTGCCTGTTTATGCCGTATAAAATTCCTTCGTTGGAACTCAAATCAAAAGAAATAAACGGGAAACAAGTTGACAGGGGGGCTGTGTCCATTGGCGTGTGAACCTCTATTAAATCCATGCCATACGGGCTGCAGGAAATAAATCCTTCTTTTTGTTTGAATAAAGCGGCCTTTATATAAATTAATCGCGATTCAAAAATTGACCTTAGCGTTAACTCCGTGTCCCGCAGCCCTTTTTCAGATGTTTCATAAACCGTGATATAAACGCCCAGACGGAACATTTTTTCCTGAGCAGTCATCAAATTATCTCTCAGGGTTTCGATATCTTTGTATGCGGTTTCAAGAGCCGGGTCGCGAATCAGCCCTTTTTCTTCTCTTTCCAAAATTTCTGACGAGACCTCTGTAATTTTTTTTCTTAATTTTTTTAAAATTAATTCCGAACTGACAGGATGTATAAAAAACGAAATATCCATCGGCGTGCTTAAATCAATGACAGGCGAAAACCAGCCGGTGTTTAAATACCTTGGATAAGAAAAAACAAAAAACGACTTGGCAAATCTCTCTCCCAATTTTATGTGGTCTTGCGTAACTCCAATATATGGCGGAGCAATAATGTCTTTTACGTCAAAGGCCTCTTCCTGAAAAATTTTATCTTCTGCCAAATTTTCCTGTTTTTTTCCAAAAAGGTTATTTAAAAATGAAGCCATAAAATTATTTTAATAACTCCGGTAGAATTTCCGGGTAATATCCGATTTCCGCCTGGTCTGGATGGTGTATTGACCAAAAAAGTTCAATAAGCTCTGGCGTTGTTAAGGGCACGGCCTCCAGTCCGCATCTTCTCAGTCCCATTGCCAGGTATTCCATTCTTTGCCATAGCTGTGTTTTGCACCTTTGAAATTCGTCGTCTCTCATCGGCTGTTCTTGCTGCGCATTTCCGGAAAGTTTTTTAAAAATATTTTTCTCCGCGGACTTTATTCCCAAAATTTCCGTTAAATTATAAGGCACAACCACATAAAAATTTTTTGTCATAACCATATCTCCAACAACCATATTTTTTATAAACTCCCTGTATGACGCTGTTTGTTTTCTTAACAATTCATTGGCTTGTTTTTCTTCCAAATCCTTTAAGCTGTCCAAGTATGGAGTAATATTTATATTCCTTGATTGGATGACAATCTGGCAGAAAAAATCCAAAGAATTCAAAAAGTTCTGAAAGGCAAAAACAATAGCCGTCTGCTCCTCGTCTGATTTCAAAGCAAAATTTATTGAAGAGACCATCAAAACTCCTCTTATAGAATTATTTTTTAAAAGCAAAATTCCCTCTCTTATGTCCTGTATTTCTAAAAATTGTTGTGTCGCTGTTTCAGGCATAACTTTTATAAATTTTAAAAATTAAAATTATTTTGTGCGCAGCTCTACTGCTATTTTCGTCTTTTTTAACTGGCTTGTCTGCGCCTGCAAAACAGGCCCTTGTTCTATTTTTTTAATCTGTGTTTTTTTAATCGGCTTAAAAGGATATGGGGACTCTTTCTTTTTCCAGGTGTAATCCTTGCCGCCCATAGAAAAACCAACTGCTCCTAAAATCATATTTAATATGGGCACGCCGTTTACTGTTGCAAACGCCAGTACTATGGTGGCGATAAAAACTATAGCGCCTATAACGTAAAAAAGAAAATGGGGCAAAATAAAATATAGAAAAAAACAAAGAACGCCTGCTCCCACAAGATAAAAAAACTGCCTGAAAGAGATAAAGAAAGCGATTTTGCCTTCCTGCTCAATAAATTGCGGTATAGGATATTGTTCCATTTTTTTCTTACTAATTACTAATTTTAGCGAATTACGAATAACGGATTTGTAATTCGTAGAGTTTTTTATATTATACCACAACCAAAATAGGTAAATACAACATGGTTATCAACATATTGACAAGATAAATATATTATGATATAATTAAAGAGTGTAAAGTTTGACAAATATGGCTAAAAAATATGCAGAATGTTCTGCATCAGCCATCAACGTCCGTTTTTTTGAAGGAGTTTTTGCCATGGATTCTTTAGTGCATGCACTGTTGTGCGCGTTGGGTTCTGCGGTTTTGATCGTCCCATTTTTGTGGGCGGTCGGAATTATCTCTGACTGCATCGTTAAGCAGTCCAGAGGGGCGGCGTTTCTGCGCCTGGGTCAGTTGGTCTATTTCGTTTTGGGCACTGGCTATCATTTTGATCCGGACGAATCTATCGTGCCAGATCACGACCCAAACACGGGAGCTGTCACCTATGGTCCGAGAAGCATCGGCAGGTCTTGGTTCATTGAGCAGTTCTTTGGCCTGGTACTCTACCTCACAGGAATGGTGGAGCCCGCCAAATACTCGGACTTTAACGATGCTGGCGATGGTTTCGGCGATGGCGAGTTTTTAGTGATTCTCCACGAACAGTTGGTGGAGGTAAAACTCACAAAAGCCGAAACCAGATTCGGCGTGACCGGCGCTGAGGCCGTGCCTCTGGACTTGGAAATGTTTTTCAGGATGAGACCGGTCAACCTGAGAAAGTTTCTGACCATGTCCCCTAAAGACGTGGTCAGCCAGGTGAAAAAGCGTATGCAGTCCCTGTTCCAGGGCTGGGTCAAAGAGCATACGCCTGCAGAGATTCATGCCGCAAGGGCTAGCGGGAAAGCGGGCATCTGGAACGCCATCTACGACGCGCCTATGCTTAACGACAAGGGCCAGCCAGTATATGATAGCGCAGGTAATCGTATGCCCGGTAATGGTCAGCTAGAAATCGATGACATGGAAAAAGCTTGGGGCGTGGAGATCGTCCCCAACAGCATCGAGATCCGCGACATCGGCTACCAGCCCGCAGACCAAGAGGCGCAAGAGTCAAGCCAGCGCCAGGGTTGGTTAGCGAAAGGATTAGCCAAGAGGATGATGGGATCTGTGCTGGAACTTGTGGCAATGCGTCACAGTCTCCCGGGAGGAGCTGACGAGGCGCAGAGATTGCTGGACAGCACGCCCGATGGGAAGAAATTCCTTGACGACATGCTGGCCGCAAGCAGCCAAATCGTGCTGCAGACCGAGCTGGGTCCTGCGTTCAAAAAGCTTGACCTCACGGGTCTAGGCGGCGGAACTGGCGTGGATACCCTTGTCGCACGCGGAGCTGCAATTGTGCAGACCTTGACGCAACCGCCAACGCCTCCTCCACCCCCAGGTCCCTGACCTGACTGATTGTACAAAAGGGCTGCTCGCCCCAAGAGCAAATAAAGGCGGCTTTCAACATCTTGTTGGAGCCGCCTGTTTCTTTGCAAATTTTTACTCAATCGGTTCGCGATAATTATCTGGTCCTGTTTTTTGCCTTGGTTTTGGCGAAGAATATTTATTTTCTTCCGGCTTTTTTATTTTTTCAGAATTTTGGGTTGTTCTGCCCCCCGGTTCTTTTTTGGGAATTGGCACTTCAAAATCCGGTTTATTTTTATCCGTGCCTGAAGGAGGTTTAATTTTTGGAAAAAGATCTAAGTCCTTTTCTTCTCCAACCCCCCTTTTTATTTGTCCTGCATTATCTGCAGGATTTTTTTCTTCTGAATATTTTCCCAATGTAGGTATAAGATTATTTATAATTTCCTTTACTATTTGTTCTGCTGTCTGTTGGGGAATATTAATTTCTTTTTGGATAGAAGCAACAAATTCTTTCTCTGATATTTCTTTACGAGAAAAATACATTGTAAATTTTGTCAGAACTAAGTTGATGAATATGTCGTCTAGGTTGTTAATCCCGCCCTCTAAATTATTTTTTTTCATTATTTCGGCAAGTATTGCATCGGACTTGTCGGTAAATGTTGATGAGATATTATTGGTGTCCATTTTTTATTTAAGAAATTAAAAATAAACGTAAAAGTAATTATGTTAATTTTTGCGCCTCGGCTCTTAATTCCTTCAATCTTCTTATCTCATTGATATTCTTCTCTTGGTATGCCTTACGCAATGCAGCATCTATGGCAGGACAATTAGGACCTGCAGGGGCTAAATCTGCTTCGGCAGAGCTAGCATTTGCGCCTGCCTTGCCTCTTATGTGAGTCCTGGTAGCGTGTCCAGCAGGAAGCACATTTCTGAAGGCCTTTAAGTCCTCGCCCTTTCTTGACAAAATAAAGTCATCGTCGAGCAGAGAAGAATCAACATTGCCGCGTTCGCCTTCGCTCATGCCGCTCCAATTTGACTTAAGCTGTGTTTGGTTAGCTTTCTTTCGTGCATCAGCCATTGCTGTAGGTCCCAACCTTCTTGTTGCGGCAGAAACTCTCTGAGCTGCTGTGGCTGTTGCAGGGACAATACCTTGACTGGTTAATTCGCTGTCTACAGTGGTTTTCCAACCATTTGCAGTCAATGCTTTATCTACCTTGTTATCATTAAATTGCGCCAGTTGGTGATTTTTATCATCAAATGTTTTTCTCTCATAGCCGAATTGGCCGGCATGCGATACAACTCGATTCATATCATTTAATCCTGCGGCAGTGTTGTTCGGATTTATTATCTTGCCCAGTTCGCCTCTTTCATTTGCCTTGGCAACTGCAGCAGCTCCCAATGCTCCGGTGGGTCTTCTAACGAGCTGCTCAAATCGGTTTCTATCGCCAGAGCCAGCCGGAGCCGCAGCCATAGCATCCACTTGTTTGTCTGCCGCTGCCGCTCTTTGTTTTCTTTGCTCGGCAGCGTGACCCTTTGGCGCAAGGAACATTCCTTCAGCTGTTACAGCTTTTGCATTTGAAAGCCACTCCTGGGTTCTTCGTCCCCTATCTGTTCTGCCCATTGCTTCCAGACCCATTCCAGTTGCCTTTTTAGTGACAAAACTAGTTGCACCCATGGCAAGCCCCATAGCTCCGCCTGCTAATCCCATAACCGCTCCAGCTCCCATTGCGCTACTTTTCCTGATAATTTTAAATCCGATAATTAAAAACAGCAAGATAACCATTAAATCAGACACATTTACTGATGCCAATCCTGTCGTCGGGTCTATGGTGGTGCCAATGCTTTTCATAGCGCCGGCAGAAATATTTAAAACAAGAGCTCCTCCCACTCCAACAAAAGACCATTTAATAAAATTTTCCCACCATTCAGTCCATATTTTTTTTGTGAAAGCCAAAGGAAAAACCCTGCAAATAAAAGCAAGCGGCGACAACACAAACAAGAATGCGAGTACCGCATATCTTGCGATAAATATGATAGCTAGATAAAAAAAGGTAGCCGCGACAACAAACCAAATAAATGCAACCGTGATATCAGCTATAAAGTATTTAGTATTGTCCTTATATATTGACGTATCTGATGCGAAAGTTTTATTTGCAAAGTTGACGACCATATTATAATATTCAGTGCCCGCATTATTTACCCCTCCTTGCGATATAAGGCCTTTCGTTAGTATGTTTGAGCCATCAATAATTAAGCCACAAAACAAGCCCGAAAAATTTATTAAAAGAGCCATTATTATCAAGGGTATCAAAAGTTTTTTGGCTTCATAATCTCTCATTCTTAAGGCAGTGGCTATTCCAATAACAACAAAACCCAAAACAACCAGCATATTACTAAAACCTCTCACAGAATTCCATCCGGCAACGAAAGCAGGATTTGTTGTAATGTCCTTATTTAGTAGCCAATTTAGAGCTGTATCAAAAATATCAGTAGCTGTCCAACATAAAAATCTGCATATATAATAAATTATGTCACCTACTCCTGTTAATAATCCTGCTATAAAATCAACAGTTGCCTGAGATAGCGCACTTTTTCCAGCCCACCAAGCTGTTGCAAGACCGATAAGTGCTATTCCGCCCCATATTAATACGGGGATAAATGCCAATCCCTTTTCTCTGTTCCTTGATTTGAATAATAATAAAAATCTTCCAGTTTTACCTTTTATTTTTGAAGAATGAAAAGTTTTCATAAATTAAATTTTTGAAAGCGATTATCCAATATAACTTATTCTTTAGCAAAAAGAATAAATCTATGCATCAACCTCATCGTTTTTTTAACCAATTTTAAGTTAGCCGCCTCGGCCATTTTTTTTAATTCTTCTATTTTGGGGAATACAGAATATTCTTCTAAATTGAAAAATAACAATCGGGAGATAATTTGTATTTGTTTTAAAATAAATTTTGGGAATATATCTATGGCTGGATAAAATAAAAATAAATAATGTTTTGATTTTAATACCCTGGAACACTCTTTTAGCGCCGCTTCTTTGTTTTGAAAATAGTAAAAGGCGTCTATAACAGTAATCAAATCAAAGGAATTATCTTCAAACGGAATTTTTTCTGCGCTTGCCACACTGAAATTGATATTACCGGGCTTTTGATCGGCGATGGCTATCATTTTTTCGCTATTGTCTATCCCAAAGAGCTTAAGTCCTGCCCATTGTTCTTCTATTTTTTTTAAAAAAATTCCCGTTCCGCACGCAACATCCATCACCTTCAAATCATCTTCTATATAATTTTTTAAAAAGTTGATACAAGATCTATGAGCCCAAAAATAAAAGAATTGGAAAATCGGAGTGTTGTAAATTTTGGCAATTTTGTCAAACTTGTATACAGTACTTTTCTCCATTTTAAATTTTTTTTAGCTAAAGCTTTTTATTAAATTTATCCAATCGGAAATATCAAGCGTTTCTGCTCTTTGATTTGGATTTATTTTATTTTTTAAAAGCCATTCAGAAATTTGTTCTTTTGTTAATTTTACACCATTTAAAGATTTCAAGGTAGTCAAGTTATTAACAAGCTGTTTTCTGGGTTGGACAAATCCGGCTTTCACAATCTTAAAAAATAAATCTGCCGAGACATCGCGCTTTTTTACTGGCGTAATTTTTATAATTGCCGAATCAACCTTGGGAGCCGGCCAGAAACAATTTTTTGAGACATAAGAAATAATTTTTGCATTTGTATAAAATTGCACAGATACTGCCAGCAAACTCATGCGAGGCGGTTTTGAGCAAATTCTTTGGGCGACTTCTTTTTGGAGCATTAAAATCATCGTGCTTGGCTGGTTTTCCGATTCTAAAAATTTTCTAATTAATGGCGAAGTCAGATAGTATGGAATATTCGCGACGACTTTATAATTGGAAAATTTATTGAAAATTTTTAGAATGTCGGCATGAATTACTTCTACATTTTTAAAATCTTTCAAAGTTTCTTTTAAAATTTCAATCATTGTTTTGTCTTTCTCAACGGCAATCACCCTTGTTGATTTTTTGGCAAGCTCCTGCGTTAAAGTTCCTATGCCGGGCCCCACTTCTAAAACAATATCGTCTGATTTTATGTTGGCTGCATTAATAATTTTATCTAAAATATTTTTATCTATTAAAAAATTTTGGCCCAGGCGTTTTGACGGCCGTGTCTCGTATTTTGAGAGAAGCTGTTTTATTGCTGTTGGCGAAGTTAAATTCATTTTGTTATAATAACACATTTTTTATCTGTGCATAAATTTCTTGACCGGGGGTCTTGTAAATGGTAAACTAAACTTACATTGTTAAAAATATTTAGCAAAGTTTTCATAGGGATAAAAAACGCCCTGCTTTCTGTAAAAGAGGCGTTAAAATTGTTTGATTTAAGAGGATTGCACAAAAATCCTTTGTTTTTATTTGGTCTCGCCTGTTTTATTCTTTTTGGTTTTATGTACGCTTCATGCGGCAGCTCGTCTGGCATAAATGGTTTAAACAACAGCCGCGTTGTATTTTTTAATTCTTTTTTTAATAGAGCCAGCAATTTAAATGCAGACACTTTGTTTTCCAGCCCGGCAAACGCGGTTCCTTTGGAAACTCCGGATTTAAAAATAGTTCAAGACAATACTCTTTGCGCAATTTCAACTCCATGCATTGTTTCCGGAAAGGTTTTGGGAGATGCATTTGGTTCAAATAATCAAAACAAAAAAGATGTGGTTGACTACACGGTTCAGCCGGGAGACACTTTGCAGTCAATTGCCGACTCTTATAATATATCCATTAATACTCTGCTTTGGGCAAACGACATGACATCTTCTTCAACAATAAAAGTTGGACAGAGCTTAACTGTGCTGCCAATAGATGGTGTTTTGCACGTTGTAAAATCTGGAGACACCATTTCAGGAATTGCCCAAACATATAAAGCGCAGTCAGATGATATAATTTCCTACAATGATTTGGCTAATCAAGATGACATTTATATTGGTGACATTTTAATTGTACCGGGAGGCGTAATGCCGAAGAAAGCAGCGCCCCTGATGAGCAATCAGGTTCCTTTGGCTGACAACTTCTTTATTTTTCCGACGCAGGGACGCATCACTCAGGGGCTTCACTACTTTAACGCTGTAGATACCGCCAACAAATGCGGGACTCCGATTTATGCAGCAGCGGCTGGCGTTGTGCAGAGAGCGCTTTCAAATGGCGGATGGAATATGGGCATGGGAAATTACATAACAATTTTACACAGCAATGGAACAGTTACTTATTATGGCCATTTGATGGCTTTGCTGGTAAAGCCAGGAGATAAAGTTTATACTGGCCAGAACATTGCTTTGATGGGCGGAGCTCCGGGTATGGCTGGGGCTGGCGACTCCACGGGTTGCCATCTGCACTTTGAAGTAATTGGCGCCAGAAATCCTTTGGCAGCATATCCAGTTGGTTCAAATATAAGCTACAAATAATTTTAAAAACAAAAACGGGGCAAATGCCCCGTTTTTGTTTTTAGTTCTCTCTGATTCTGTACATTAATGCCTCGGCGATGTGCTCATATTGGATGTTTTCAGAATCAGCCAGGTCAGCAATTGTTCTGGCAACTTTTAAAATTCTGTGATAACCCCTGGCTGATAATTTTCCAGAATCAACATATTTTTTTAGAAGATTTTGCGACTTGTCATCGTGCCCGCAATACTTTTTAATTTCAGGAATATTCATTTCCGAATTTGTTAAAATGCGTTCGTTCTCAAATCTCTGTTTTTGTTTTTCTCTGGCTTTTTCAATTTTTTCTCTTATCAAACCGCTTTGATTTTGAGAATTATTGGACGCTAATTTTTCATATTTTACCGCCGGCACTTCAATGAACAAATCCACCCTGTCCATTAAGGGTCCGGACATTTTCCTTCTGTACATTGCTACTTGCGAAGGGGTGCAGGTGCAATTTTTTTCAGGGTCGTTGAGGTATCCGCAAGGGCACGGATTTGAGGCGGCCACCAGCATAAAACGTGAAGGCAAAACAAAATTATATTTTGCCCGGGACACAGAAATTTTTCCGTCTTCAATGGGTTGGCGCAATGATTCCAAAACATCTTTGTGAAATTCCGGAAACTCGTCTAAAAATAAAACCCCGCGGTGGGCTAAAGTTATTTCCCCAAGTTTTAACGGGCTTCCGCCGCCGATTAATGCAACGTCAGAAATAACGTGGTGCGGCGAACGAAACGGCCTGGCATTTATAATCGCCTGATTTTCTGAAAGCAGTCCGGCGGCAGAGTAAATTTTTGTAACTTCCAGCGCCTCGGCAAAATTGAGTCGTGGCAGAATTGACGGCAATGCCTTTGCCAGCAAACTTTTTCCTCCTCCCGGCGGTCCAAACATAAATAAATTATGTCCGCCGGCAGCCGTAATTTCCAACGCGCGTTTTGCATATTCTTGCCCTTTAACCCAGCCAATGTCAACTTGGTTGTCGGAATCCAAAAAAATTTTCTCTTCTTTAAATTCTGTTCCTAAAATTTCTTTTCTGCCTTCTATATAAGCCAATGTCTCTGGCAAGGAATCAACGCCAACAATTTTTATTTCTTTTATCAAACTGGCTTCTCTGGCATTCTGTTTCGGTAAAACTATTTCTTTAAATCCCAATTTTTTTGCCATTGATGCAAAAGACAAGGCGCCTTTTATCGGCCTTAATTTTCCATCCAAAGAAAGTTCACCTAAAAATATTTTGTCAGTTGCATTAAAACTTGTTTGTTTTGACGCAATTAAAAATGCCAAGGCAATTGGCAAATCATAAATTGAGCCCTCTTTTTTTAAATCAGCCGGCGCCAAATTTACCAAAACCTTAAAAGTTCTTCCATGCGGCGACAATAATTTTGCGCTTTTAATTGCCGAGTCAACCCTTTCTTCTGATTCTTTTACGGCTTTGTCGGGCAATCCAACAATAGAAAAAGACCGCAGCCCTTGCGACACGTCAATTTCCACTTCAACAAGTTGCGCGTCTAATCCATTTATTGCTCCTGAAAAAACTTTACTCGGCATATTCAGGCATTATATCATAAATAAAAAACCCGAGAAATAACCCCGGGTTTTTTTAATTTCTATTTTTCGTTGCACCTAAGGCAGGTTCTGGCTTCGGGGCAGGCGAGCAATCTTTCTTCGGTAATTTTTTTGCCGCATTTTTCGCAAATTCCATAAGTCCCCTTTTCAATTTTTTCTAAAGCCATGTTCACATCTTTTAGTTTTAACTCCAAACTATATTCCAAAGAAAGCGCGTTATCGTATTCCTGAACCTCATCTGCCTCCTCGTCTTTGTCGCCATCTTCCCTGTTTGGATATCTTGTATCCCAATTATGTTTTAAATTTGGGTCTTCTGACGCAAAACTTTCCAATTCTTTTTTAATTGATTTTTTTTCAGATTCTAATTTTGTTTTTAGCTCGTCAATTAATTTTTTATCCATGTTATTGTATATCACTTTTTTGTTGCGGCTGACCTTTTGTCTGGCTTGCCTGCTCCACGTCTTGCAAAAACTTTTTTCTTTGTTCATCTTCTGCAGTAAATGATTTTGTCATAATTTTTTTGGCTGGAACCGGAATCTGCGCCACACTTTTTTGCGCAGGTGCTGTTGGATGGGACCATTGCTGCCTTTGAACTTTTTCATTTTCTTCTGCTCTTATTTTCGCCAGCGCTTCTCTCTTGGCTATCTGCTCTTGGCTTTGGCCCCTTCTTTTTTCTTCTTCCCTGGCCATAACAGCGGAATAAATTTCTCTTAACGACTTGTCAGCGCCCAAAATTTTATCCCGTAAGCCATTTTTTTCTGTCACAAGCATATCTGAATTTCTATCTATCTGGCTTACTTTGGCGTCAAAATCCTGAATTTGTTTTTCTGCCTCCCATCTCTTTTTTTCCACATCTTGTATTTCTTTATCTAAATCCCATCTCCTTGATTCCAAGCCCTTTCTTTCAGATGGGATAGTTGTTGTTTGAGATTTTTCTGCAATAAATTTTTGCTCGTCTTCTAATTTTTTTTCCTGTTCCAAAATTGCATTTAATTTTGCCTGCCAGTCGCGTTTTTGCAATAATATTTTATTTTTTTCTAATTTTAGCGCAGGATCCTTTTCCTTGTCAATTGAGTCAATCTGTTTTTCAAAACCCAGGCGCTGGGATTCCAATAAAAATATCTGCTGGCGTTCTTGTTCGGTTGCATAATTTTTCAAGTCTTTTTCAGCTATTTTTTCCTGTCCTTCATTTTTTGTCAGAACTTCTTCTCTGCCAACTTTTTCTTGTCTGGCTTGCGCTTCTTTTGCAATTTCCATTTTTCTTTCTTCCAGCTGCTCTTCCAAAGTTTTTATTGTGGCAATTTTGTCTCTTTCTTTTAACGAATCAACCTCTCTTAATGCCAAGAGGTCTTTTTTCATAGTCCTGATTTCCGCCCGTTTCAGAAATTCTTTGGCTTGTGTTTCTTCTGCTTGCGTCGGCATAAAATTAATTTAATTATTTATTGTTGCGGCGGGCAGGCTTCTTGCTTCGTAGAAACTATTTTCCCATCGTTATATTTATCTATGGTAATTCTGGGATTTCCGTCATTCATAATATTATCGGGACAACAATGTTTTTCTTCATCTTGAGTAAGAGCATACCCTCCATTTATAAAAGAGAAAATTTTTCGGCTAGAGACCATACCCACGCATCCTCCGCTCATATCAGTTGAGATTGTTTTTGCGGTTGCATCAAAAACTGGGTCGACGAGATTTTGCAACACCGGATCTTTTTCAAATTTTCCTGTTGAAGGATCATAAATGTAAAAATCGAAAATTCCCGGATTATCGGCTGGTATAAATGTAAGAACTTGCAAATCTTTATATCCGTCAAAATTAATGTCATTATCCGACGAAACAACATCTTTGATTTGCGGATTGCTATTCCAATTAAATATATCTTCATTTAAGGGAATTTTTTGAATTAATGCTCCAGAGTTTTCATCAGTTATTTCAATATTTTTATTAACTATGCGGATCAAAATCTCGTGGTTACCAATATTAAATGTTTCGTTGGTTGGGTTTGTGTTTGCAGTTTGGTTTGTTGTCGGTTCGCCCGCGAGGGGAAATGGCTTATTAAGAATTTGTTGAGCTGACAAGGAAGGAGAGGCAACAGGAAATTTTATCTGCTTTAAAGCAAAATATTGATAGGTAAAAACACCGCCAAAAAGAATTACAATTTCAACGAGAATAATTATAATGCCGGTTAAAGTTGAAGTTCCTTTTTGCTTTTGCATATTTTTGATTTTTATCTCCTGAAAAATCCTCTTTTTTGCGGCCGATCTTGGCTTGCACGCACACGGGACTCAATATTTTTTTCTGGTTTAAATCCTGCGTCAATTGCCGAAAGATTTATTCTGCCCTGGTCATCAATGCCGGTTACTTTTACCGGAATTTTATCTCCTTCTTTTACAACATCTGAGACCCTTTCAATTCTTTGCGGAACAAATTTTGAAATGTGAACCAATCCAGATTGTCCAGGCAGAATATCAACAAATGCGCCAAAGTCCATAATTTTTCTGACAACGCCCTGATATATTTTTCCAACTTCAACCTCTTCCACAATTCCTTTTATCCAATTTGCAGCTTTGTCCACATCTTTCTGATTTTGTCCGGTGACCGAAACCAATCCCGAATCCTCAATATCAATTGCCACTCCACCGCATTCCGCAATTATTTTATTTATCATACTTCCTTTCGGTCCAACCACTTCTCCAATTTTTGAAGGGTTAATCATCATTGAAAATATTTTCGGCGCGTATGGCGACAATTCTTTTCTTGGTTCTGGTATTTCTTTCTTTATTATATCAAGAATTTTCAATCTTGCATCTTTTGCGCGGTCCAGCGCTTCTTCCATAATTTTTTTATCAATGCCGTCAATTTTGATATCCATCTGAATTGCGGTAATTCCATTTTTTGTTCCAGCAACCTTAAAATCCATGTCTCCATAGTGGTCTTCCGGTCCCTGAATATCTGTTAGCACTTTATATTTTCCCGATTCTTCGTCTTTTGCCAAACCAATGGAAATTCCGGCAACCGGCTCTTTAATTGGAACTCCTGCATCCATTAAAGCAATGCAAGCGGCGCAAACAGATGCTTGCGACGTTGAGCCATTTGACGAAACAACTTCAGAAACAATTCTAATTGTGTAAGAAAATTTTTCAACTTCCGGCAACATTGGCAGCAATGCCTTTTCCACCAAAGCGCCGTGTCCAATTTCCCTTCTTTTCGGACCGCGCATCGGAGCTGTTTCTCCTGAGGAAAATGGAGGAAAATTATAGTGGTGCATAAATCTTTTTTTACCAACAATTTCCATGCCTTCCAAAACTTGCTGGTCGCCAGGTCCGCCCAAAGTTAAAACAGAAAGCACTCTTGTCAGTCCCCTGTAAAAGACACCAGAGCCGTGAACTCTCGGCAAAACGCCAACTTCGCAGGACAAAGGCCTTATCTCGGTTGATTTTCTTCCGTCTGGTCTTTTATCTTTTTCTACAATATTTTTGATAATTATTTTTTCAATTTCTTTTTCGAAAAAAGCCAAAACCTGTTTTGATTTTTCTTCATTGGGATATTTTTCTGATAAATATTTTACCAATTCTTCTTTTAAAATTTCAGTTGCTCCAAGATTTTTTTCCGACTTCGGCGCGTTGTTAATTGCTTTTTCCAATTTGTCGCCCAGCCATTCTTTTATTTCATTTTCAATATCCAGCTCAACAGCCGGCTCAAAAATATCTTTTTCTTTTCCAATTTTTTTAACTGCTTCAACTTGAACTTCAATAATTTTTTTAAGTTCCTTTTTGGCAACTTCGTATGCCTCCAAAACATCTTTTTCCGAAACTTCTTTTGCTCCCATTTCAATCATATTTACCAAAATGTCGTTATCCATTTCTATCGCTGACAAAGTTAAATCCATTTCGCTTTCTTTTTTTTGAGCATATGTCGGATTGAATACCCAGTCCCCATTAATTTTGCTAACTCTTATTGCTCCCAAAGGTCCGTTCCAAGGAATATTTGAAGTTGCCAAAGCAAAACTGGCGCCAATCATTGCCAAAATATCCGGGTCATTTTCTCCGTCCCACGAAAGACAAGTTACAACAACCTGAACTTCTTTTTTAAAGTCCTTTGGAAATAACGGTCTAATCGCGCGGTCAATCATTCTGGCATTTAAAGTTGCTTCTTCTGTCGGCCTGCTTTCTCTTTTCATAAACCTTGAGCCATAAATTTTTCCTGCAGCATAAAATCTTTCCTCGTATTCAACTGTTAAGGGAAAATAATCTATTTCCGGCCTGGAAAACGGACTCAAAACAGCAGTTACCAAAACTTCTGTTTCTCCGCAAGAAACCAAACAAGAACCCGATGCCTGCTCGGTCCAGTTGGTAGTTTTAATTGTGATTGGCTTTGAGCCAACCTTTATCTCAAACGTATCTTTTACTGCCATATTATTTTTGCGTGGCAGGAGTACAAATGCATGCCGTTAACACAAATTTTTATTTGTATCATCAGTATGAATTAGTACGCCTGGCTCCGCAATTAATTATTTTTTTTGATAACTTACATCAACTTTCCGCTACATAATATTTCCGCTGAAATGGTCAATAAGTAAAGGTATGCAAAAGTTAATATTATGCCAAGAACTATGTAGAATCCAGCCCTAATACCTAACAGCATTTTTGTTTTTCTTTTGTATAAAGTCCAAATCCCCAAAAGTATTAAAGCGATGCCCGGAAGAAAAGGAAGAAAGGCGTTGAGAGCTACAGAACACATAATTTTATTTCTTCAATAAAAATTTTGTCAGGCCGTCGTCCAAATCAATAAATTCATCGGCAGCTTCAATTAATTTTCCGGAGGTTGTTTTTCCAAATGCCATTACTTCAACTCTTTTGCCTTGATTTTTTAGATATTCAACCAAAGCAATAAAATCTCCATCGCCGGAAACCAAAACAATTACATCAAGTCCGGGAGCAGTTCTGATGGCGTCAATTACAATTCCAACATCCCAGTCGGCTTTTTTTGCTCCGCCATAAAATTCCTGCAAGTCCCTCACTCTTGTTTCAATTCCAATTTTTGACAAAGCATCAAAAAACGGCGTTTCTTCGCCTGTTTTGGTTCTCACAACATAACCAAAGGCGCGGATAAACTTTCTGCCCGCCACCGCTTGTTTTAAGACCTCCTGAAAATTAACCCTTGCGTGGTAAAGATTTTTTGCCGAGTGATATAAATTCTGAACGTCAATTAAAACCTCTACTCTTTGTTCTTTTGGTTTTGGCTGTTGCATTAATTTCTATTTTCTTAACCCAATTTTTTTAATAATGGACGAATATCTTTTCTCAGATATTTTTTTCAAATAGGTCAAAAGTTTTTTTCTTTTTATGACCATTGTTATCAATCCCTTTTTTGAATGTACATCCTGAGGATGCTTTTTCAAATGCAAAACCAGCTTGTCAATTTCTTTTGATAGCAAAGCAATCTGAACCTCCGAAGAGCCGGTGTCTTTTTCGTCATTTCCAACTTCCTTTATAATTTTTGTTTTTTCTTTTGTGGTTAAAGCCATATGCGCGAATTTTTAATTTAAAATTTTTAATTTTTAATAATATTGATAGTATACTCTATTTTTTTAATTTTGACAAGTGCCCCCGTTGGGACTCGAACCCAAAACCAATTCGTTAAGAGCGAACTGCTCTACCAGTTGAGCTACGGAGGCAATATTTAAATATTAATTGCTCGCGAAACTTCCGTTAATTTATGCCATTCTTTCTGCGTTATTACAACCTCGGAATTTACCTCTTTCATAATTTCTTTTATCCAGCCAAAAATTTTATATCTTGCGTCAGTCCCTTTTGGGACTCTCACACTTATTGTTCCGTAATATAAATTATTTTTTTTATAATTTTTATTTAATGGCTTAATAAAACTTTTGCCAAACCTTTCTATGGGAATGTTTGTTAGTTGCGACCAAAACTGTTTTATTTCTAAATCGTTTTGTTGAGGATAAATATTCAGCCAAGCTTTTAAATCTTTCGGCGCGATACCAAATATTTTTTCAAACCACCTAACCATAAATAAAATAAGATGAGGGTCAGAGTTTGTAATATTTAAGCCATTAGTTTTGCTTCCCTCTGCCCAATACAATGCCGCCCCCAAAATTTTATAGGTTTCTGCTGCAACAGGATTGTGGATTTCTTTTCCCGCTTCTTCTAATATTTTATCTATTTCCCTTTTTCTTCTTTCCTTTTGACTTTGCGCTCCTCTTGCCAAAATTGTTATGTTGTTAGTATAGAGCCGTTTTCTTTGCTCTTCTGTTAATAACACTTCCTTTAACCAATAACTTAACGTGCTTTTTGAAATGCTTAGTTTTTTTGCAATTTCTCCATAACTAAGCCCGTTTTTTCTAAGCTTTATTGCTTTTGTTTTTGAAAGATTATTTTTCATACTTCCATTATATCACACAGGGGAGCCGAACTACAAGATGTTTGATTGAGCTATGAGGGCAAGCAAATTTTTATTATTGCTAAAGCGACCACCAACTGCCTAAGCTATATCCAAGAAGCGTCACTAAAATAAAATTAATTATCAACCACGAACAAAAAACTAAAACCAATCCGATAATTGCAGCATAAAAAATCTTTTTGCCAGTGCCCATTAAACCCGGGTTGCCAGCTGAGACAATCATAAAAACTGCTCCTACCGTGAGTGCGATAACCGCTAAAGGCGTTGCTATATCAAATACAATAAATTGGTAAATATTTACAAGCAGTGTAAAAAAATCATTGATTGTGCATTGTCCTGTGCAATTTCCATTTTCGTCGCAGGTGGGATTGCACGGCACAATGTCGGCTTTCACTAAAAGCGGAATAAAAATCATTGATAACAAACAAAAAAGGACGATTGATAAAAATATTTTTTTCATTATTTTCTGGTGCCCTCGGCAGGACTCGAACCCGCAACAACTGGTTCGAAGCCAGTTATGATATCCATTTCACCACGAGGGCACGAAATTAATAATTGTCTTATTTTACCTAAAAAATTGAAAAAAAGCAACTTTTAGGATAGAATAGAAAAAATCATGACAATTCCGAAGGAAGTTAAAAATATAATTGGAAGATTGGAAGGCGCGGGATTTGAGGCATATATTTGCGGCGGATGCGTTCGCGATTTTTTGTTGCAAATCGAGCCAAAGGACTGGGATGTCACAACCAACGCCAAGCCAGAAGAAATCCAGAAAGTTTTTCCAGATAGTTTTTATGAAAATAATTTTTTGACGGTTACCGCGCGCACTGGCTCAAAAAAACCGGAATCGGCGGAAGTTGAAATCACAACTTTTCGTCTTGAAGCAAAATATTCTGATAAACGGCATCCGGATGAAGTAAAATATGCAAAAAAATTGGAAGACGATTTAAGCCGCAGGGATTTTACCATAAACGCAATGGCAATGGATGAAAAAAAGAAAGTGATTGATTTATTTGGTGGGCAAAATGACTTAAAAAATAAAATAATCAGGACCGTTGGAAATCCAGAAGAAAGATTTAATGAAGATGCTTTGAGAATGTTGAGAGCTGTTCGTCTTGCCACAACTTTGGGTTTTAAGATTGAAAAAGAGACCGCGGATGCAATCAAAAAAAATTGTCGGGGTACCCCCTGGGTCGTGGATGCAATTTCAAAGGAAAGAATCAGAGATGAGTTTGTGAAAATAATTATGGCCGATAAAGCAGCTGATGGAGTTGAATTATTGCGTGAATTAAATTTGTTGAAATATATTGTTCCAGAATTATTGGAAAATTATGGCGTGGCGCAAAACAAACATCATATTTATGACTGCTACCAGCATGCAATAAAGTCATTGGAATATACTGCAAAGAAAAAATTTAATATGCATGTTCGCCTGGCTGCTTTACTCCACGATGTCGGAAAACCAAGGGCAAAAGCCGGCGAGGGAGAAAATGCAACTTTTTACAATCACGAAATTGTGGGTGCAAAAATTACTTTTCAGATTTTAAATAATTTAAAATTTTCAAAAAAAGATGTTGAAAAAATTACAAAATTGGTAAGGTTTCACCTCTTCTATTATAATGTTGACGAAGTCGGAGAATCATCTGTGAGACGTCTGGTAAAAAATGTAGGACTAGAAAATATGGAAGAACTTTTACAGGTGAGAATGGCGGACAGAATTGGCTCTGGAGTTCCAAAAGCCGAACCATATAAATTGCGCCACTTAAAATATCTGATTGAAAAGGTTTCCAAAGACCCGATTTCTGCAAAAATGTTAAAAATCAACGGAAATGATTTAATGGAAATTTTGAATGAAAAACCAGGTCCGAAAATTGGCCAGATTTTAGATATTCTTTTAGGTTATGTTTTAGATGACCCGAAAAAAAATGACAAAAAGTTTTTGGAAAAAGAAGTTGCAAAACTAGGAAGATTATCGGAAAAAGAATTAAAAAATATGGCAGAAAAATCAAAAGAAGATAAATCAGAAATTGTATCTAAAGAAGACAAAATGACCAAAGCAAAATATTGGGTCACGTAAAATTATGACAGAATTTTCAAACCGCGAAGGCGAACTACAAGAACAAAAAGAATCTGGAAAAAGGATGGGTCGTTGGAACATGACTTTGGCAACAGATAATTTTGAAGTTCCCGAAGAAGGTTATGTTTATACCGCTGACAAAGAATCAACAAGGATAATACCCGGAGAACATGTAGGGGGTTGGGCTGGCTTTGAAGAGGCAATGGCGGAATTTATTGAGCAAAATTATCATGGGAAGCTGGAAACAGGAGAATTTTTCGTAGGAGTATGGCAAGATGAAGACGAATTTTACCATTTTGACATTGTGAAAGTTTCACAATCAAAAGCTGAAGCTATGGCAGAGGCCGAAAAAAATGGACAAAGAGCAATATATGATATTAAAAACGATAAGATTATTTATATAAAAAAATAAACAACGGGGTATAGTGTAACAGCAGCACGAGTCCTTCGGGAGGATTTAGTCTGGGTGCAAATCCCAGTACCCCGACAAATAATATTATTAATTTTAAAAAACATGGACGCAAATGACAAAAAAGTAAGAGAGGTCAGGAAAGTTGAGTCGGTCATAAACCAAAACTTGTTTATTATCTGCACAATTGTCACTTTAGTGGCTATGGTTTTGATGGTGACTAACTTTTTTTCCAGAGGCGCTTTTTTGCCGGCGAAAATTGGATTTTTTTATTTAACGGTCGTGCTTATTTACTCCTTGCACAAAGAATTTATCAGGTGGCTTGGCGAAAAAAAGAGCAGGCATCAGGGAGAATATTTTGTTTATGCCTGGATAATTTTAACAACCGTATTGTACGCTGTTAATTTTTTCAGCCATGATTATTTCAGTTATTCCAAGGAGGGCTATGCTGTAAGCACTTTGGCAGATGTTGCATACACAACAATAGAAGTTCTTGTGATTTTTGTTGTCACGCGCATTATGAAAATATTTTTTATGTTGAGAAAATAACATAAAATAATAAAATCAAAATTATTAAAAATTAGAAATTAGAAATTAGAAATTCCACTTTTGCGAAAGCAAAGTGTGGTAGGGGCCTGTAGTAAAGTGGCATTACGCCTCGTTCGCAACGAGGAGGCGGCAGTCCGATTCTGCCCAGGTCCACCATGAATCAAAGTTCAGAAGAATGTATAAAAATATTGATTGAATCGGAGTCGGTTTTTAAAAAAGCCGGCGAGCTTGCTGTAAAAATGCGCACCACTGCCGGCAAAAGAAATAAACACAATACCGGCGTGGCGGGAATTGACATTGTTACTGAAGCCGATACTGCTGTGCAGGAATTTATTTTAACCGAAATGGCAAAAACTAAACTGGTCGAATGTGAATTAGTTGCCGAAGAAGACACACCATCGGTTTCAAAATTTAAGGGCACAAATGGATTGGTTTTGGCTTTAGACCCAATTGACGGCACTCTCATTTACGCCTCAACCGGCAGATTTTATTCAACAATCGTTACCTTGCACAATAAAAAAGATATTTTATACACTTATTATAATTATCCAGAAATAAATTGGAGCAGAAGAATTTCGGGAAATAAAATTGAAGACTCCGGAAATTTTCCGAAGATAAAAACAAAACCAGGGTTAAATTTAAAAAAAATAATTGTAACGTCAAAGCCGCAAACAAAAATTAATCCAGAAATTCTTAAAAAAATTAATGATGAAGGATACGAATTTAAAAAATTTAATAAAATTACAGACGAAGCAGTATCTTTTGCAACATTTTTTTCAGGAACAACAGCCGGTTATTATATGGAAACTCCAAATCCGTATGACGGGCTGGTTGCTTTGCACTATGGCCAAGTTAAAAAATTAAAAATTTATGGCGGCGTGGATATTTCAAAATTTGAAGTTGGCGACCACGGCCCACATTATTCGGGTTGGTATTTAGTCCTGAATAAATAAATTTATATCGCTACGCTACGTAAACTTATGGCAACAGAGAAAAATATAAAAATACAAAAAGCAATTGTTTACCCAAGGGTCGGGCTAAAAGAAATTTTAGGCGCGATTTGGAATGGAATAAAACCGCAGAGGCGGCTGTTTTATATTTTGGTTGTTTCAATGATTTTGGGAAACATTGTTACAATTATCACCCCGCTTTTTTACAAACAATTTTTTGATATTATTGCCGCGCCCGGAGACAAGTCAGCTATTGCGACAAAACTTTTTGTGCTGATTATTTATGTTTTGGTGTTTAACGCGCTATTTTGGCTGCTTTACCGCATTTCCACTTTGGCAAATAATTTTTACGAGCCAAAAGTAATGGCAAATTTAAAACAGCAGTCCTACGACCATTTAATGCAGCACTCTTATTCTTTTTTTGTAAATAATTTTGCCGGTTCCTTGGTGCAGAAAGTGAACAGATTTGCCAGGGCATTTGAAAGAATAACAGATGATTTGATTTGGAATTTATTGCCATTGTTTGTAAGAATTATTTCAATTGTCTTTGTTTTGTTTTTCATAAACAAATGGCTTGATTTGGTTTTGGTTGTTTGGATAGCTATATTTTTATCTTTTAATATCGGGTTTTCAAAATGGAAATTAAAATATGATATTAAGGCAGCTGAAATTGATTCAAAAGCAACTGGATATTTGGCTGACACAATCGGAAATCAAAACACAATACAATTTTTTAACGGATTTAAGTTTGAATCGCAGGGATACAAAAAAGTTACAGATGAGCAGGCGGACATGACAAAACTTGCCTGGAATTTGGATGCTGTAATAGAAGGAGGCCAGGCATTTTTGAGCTTTATAATAGAATTTGTTTTATTCTTTTATGCAATAAAATATTGGCAGCAGGGGTTGATAACCATCGGTGTTTTTGTTTTGTTGCAGGCGTATGTTTTAAATATAATAAACCAGCTGTGGGGATTTACTCGCCTGGTGAGAGATGTTTATCAGGGCTATGCCGATGCAAAAGAAATGGTTGAAATTTTGCTTTTGCCCCACGAAATTGAGGATAAACTGGGGGCTAAAGAATTGGTTGTAAAAAATGGCGAAATTGATTTTAAGGATTTGACTTTTAGTTTCAATAAAGCGCGAGCAGTTTTAAATGATATTAATTTAACAATTAAGCCAGGAGAAAAAGTTGCATTGGTCGGGCCATCTGGCGCTGGTAAAACAACTTTTGTGCGACTGCTTTTGCGTTTGTATTCTGCAACTTCGGGAAAAATTTTAATTGACGGCCAAGATATCAGCGAAGTTGCACAAGAAAGTTTGAGAAAAAATATTTCAATGGTTCCGCAGGACCCGATTTTGTTTCACAGAACCTTGGCAGAAAATATTGCTTATGGAAAACGCGATGCATCAAAACAGGAAATTGAAAAAGCAGCCACACTGGCTCATTGCGATGAGTTTATAAAGGACTTGCCACAGGGTTTAGAAACATATGTTGGCGAGCGCGGAATAAAATTGTCTGGCGGCGAACGTCAGCGCGTGGCAATTGCCAGAGCCATTGTAAAAAATGCGCCAATTTTGGTTTTAGACGAGGCAACTTCAAGCTTGGATTCAAATTCAGAAATGTTAATTCAGGATGCGTTAAATAATTTGATGCAAAGCAAAACTGTTATCGTAATCGCCCACCGATTATCAACAATCCAAAAAATGGACAGAATTATTGTTATTGACGATGGAAAAATTATTGAGCAAGGCAGCCATTCAGAACTTTTGCAAAACGAAAATAGTTTGTACAAAAAACTTTGGGAATTGCAAGCCGGCGGATTTTTGAAATCAGAAAGCGAGAATGAAAATAATGAAGAAGAATCGGAAGAAAATGATGAAGATGATTGGTCAAGCGGCGGCGCCAAAATGGTTAATTTTTAAAATAAAAAATAAAGTTATGGAAGAAAAACAAAGACCAAAAGTCGGAGTTGGCGTAATGATTTTCAAAGACGGTAAAGTTTTAATGGGTAAAAGAAAAAACGTTAATGGTGCCGGAGAATATGCGTGGCCCGGCGGGCATTTGGAAATTGGAGAATCTTTTGAATCTTGCGCAAAGCGGGAAACTATGGAAGAAGCTGGAATAGAGATTGATAATGTTCGTTTTTTGCGTTTAATGAATTTTTTTAAATCCCCGGACAGACATTATGCAGACATAGGATTGATGGCTGATTGGAAAAGCGGCGAGCCAAAAGCTATGGAACCAGAAAAGTGCGAAGGTTGGGGTTGGTATGATATAGATAATTTACCGCAACCACTATTTAGTACTATTCCGAGTTATTTAGAAGCCCTTAAAACAGGGAAAAATTATTTTGATATAATTAAAAAATAAAAATTATGGAAAATGAAAATATATCATTACCGAAAAGAAATATACCAAGGGATTTATTTTTACATCTCTTGGCAATTATTACGCTTTATTGGTCGGCAGTAAGTTTTGTGACCTTAATCTGGCAGTTTATAAATAATTTTTTTCCAGATGTTTTAAACAATTATTATAATGGCATGTTAGAGTTAATTAGATTTTCAGTTTCTGCCATAATTATTGTTTTTCCGGTGTTTATTATTGTTTCTTTTTACTTGAATAAAATTTATGCCAGAGAATATGCTGTTAGGGAATCAAAAATAAGAAAATGGCTGCTTTATTTGACTCTTTTTATTACTTCTTTGGTTATTATTGGCGACTTAATTTTTGTCATTAATACTTTTTTAGGCGGTGAAATTACTACAAGATTTATCCTGAAAGCTTTGTCAGTGCTGGCAGTTGCCGGAGTAATTTTTGGATATTATTTGGATGACGTTAGGCGCGAAATCCCGACAAAATCAGCAAAATATTTTGCATGGGGTTCTGGCATTTTGGTTTTGGTTGTTGTGGTTGCGGCATTTTTTGTGGTTGGCACGCCAATAACTGCGCGCTTGATTCAGTTTGACCAGCAAAAAATTTCCGATTTACAAAATATCCAATCGCAGATTGTAAATTACTGGCAAAAAAAACAAATTTTGCCTAATTCCCTTTCCGATTTAACCGACCCGATTTCTGGATTTAAAGCCCCCACAGATTCTCCGACAAAAAATCCTTACGAATATAATATAAAAGACAAAACAAATTTATCTTTTGAATTGTGCGCAAATTTTAACAAGCCATCAACTAGCCAGGATATAAGCAACACGCCAATGCCACTCGCCGGCCTGCCAGGAAGTTATAATCAAAACTGGACTCATGCATCCGGCCGAGTTTGTTTTGAAAGAACAATTGATAAGCAATTATATCCGCCGCTAAATAAAACAAAATAAATGGGTACAAGAGAATTGGGAAAAAAGGGAGAAGATTTGGCTTGTGAATATCTTGTGAAGAACGGGTATAAAATATTGGGGAGAAATTGTGTTTACAGCATAGGGGAAATTGATATTATCGCGAGGAAAAGATGGGGATTATTTGTTAATAAAACAATTCATTTTGTTGAGGTAAAAAGTTTGAGCTACAAAGGCGATTTTTTTCCAGAGGAAAAAGTTGATTATAAAAAACAAAATAAATATAAACGTTTGGCGGAAATTTGGCTGGAAAAAAATGAGTTTCCACAAAATTATCCGTGCCAGGTGGACATAATCGCAGTTTCAATGGATAATGGAGAAAATAAAATTAAACATTTCGAAAATATTATTAGCAATTAAAAAACATGGATCCCAACAAAACAGAAACACGGGGAAATAAGTCGCCCGAAACAAAAGCCGAAGAAGAGCTTTTACAATTTGGGCTTCAGGTTGTGCCGGAAAATATTAAAGCAATAGTAGATTTGCAAAAAGCTATGCAACATCCTGCGGGTTATGGGGATATAGTCAAATCAGATTCTTTGGAAGATATTGGAAAAGCCATGCGGAAAAGAAAGATAAAGCAAGTTATTCACATAGAGGATGCAAGTTTGTGGATTCATTGCAAGCTCGCGATGAAACTAGTTGAGTTTTTGCCTATTCCAGAAGAAAAAAAAGCCGACCTAAAATTAATTATGCTTTACCATGATTTAGGCAAGGTTGGAATGAAAGATACGCAGGAAATCAGACATATACAAAGAAAAGAAATAGACAGGGGCAAATTATATAAGGTGGCAAAAGGGCATGCTTTGGAAAGACCTCAGGATATAGAAAATGGTTTTAGGGCAAACGGCATAAGCGGCCGCAAGCTGGAAGTTTTTATGAATGTTGTGCAAAACCACATGGAAACTTCTCTGTCTGAAATGACCGGCCCCAAATTGGCAAAATTATTTGAAGGTTTTGGCAAAACAGATGACGAAAGAAAAGAGGTCGCAGAACTATTGGCATTGGCGATACAGGTTGATGGCAACGCCTGCATGCAGGTTGCATTTAACGAAAGCGGAGAATTGCAAAACCCAAAAAAAGAAAATAGAACCGGAGCAGATTTTGATAAAATTTGGGCAAAATATTTAGAAGCCAAAGAAAAATAAAAGTTGACAAGCGTTATTGGTTTTGCTAAACTGATTTAATAATCAAGTAATGAATTAATTTGTCCGATGGAAATCGGACTTTTATTTTTATAAACAAATATTTTTATGGATATAAAAAGTTTTAAGGGAGCTTTAGCTCAAATCGCAGAGGAAAGGGGCATTACGCCAGAAAAAGTTATTGAAACTATTGAGGCGGCAATTGCCACTGCCTACAAAAAGGACTATGGCCAAAAAGGGCAGAAAATTAAGGCAAAATTCAACCCGGTGTCGGGAGATGTTAAGTTTTGGCAGGTAAAATTGGTTGTTGACGACTCAATGCTTTACACAGAAAAAGAAATTGAAGAAATGAAAGAAAGAAAAGAAATTCCGCAGGACGAAGCAAGAGCTGGCGAAGAACCGCCCAAAAAATATGTTTTTAATCCAGAAAAACATATTATGTTTGAAGACGCCAAAAAAGATTATCCAAAAATCAAAGTTGGCGAAGAAATTGAAATTCCTTTAATTTCAAAACAGGATTATGGCAGAATCGCCGCGCAAACAGCAAAGCAGGTTATTTTGCAAAAAATCAGAGAGGCGGAAAAAGAAACAATCTCTATTGAATATAAATCAAAGGAAGGTGAAATTGTTTCGGGAATTGTGCAGAGAATTGAAGGCCACACGGTTTTTGTGGACATTGGAAAGACATTGGGAATTTTAAACAGAGAAGAACAAATTCCAGGAGAATTTTACAGGCCAGGTCAGCGTCTGAAACTTTATATTTTAAAAGTGGAAGACACGCCAAAGGGCTCGGTTGTTATGCTTTCAAGAGCATATCCAAAATTAATTTCAAAATTATTTGAACTGGAAGTTCCCGAAGTTGCTTCTGGCGTTGTTGTTATAAAAGCAATTGCGCGCGAGCCGGGATTTCGCACAAAAATTGCAGTTGTTTCCAACGAGGAAGGCGTTGACCCGATTGGCGCCTGCGTTGGTCAGCGTGGAACAAGAATTATGGCAGTTATAAACGAGTTGGGCGGAGAAAAAATTGATGTAATTGCTTTTGAAGAAAAGCCGGAAAAGTTTATTGCAAATGCGCTGGCTCCGGCAAAAATTGTTGATGTAAAAGTTGAAGAAAAAAATACAGCAGTTGTTTTTGTTCCAGCAGACCAGTTGTCTTTAGCTATTGGAAAAGACGGCAGAAATGTCCGCTTAGCAGCGCAACTAACCGGCTGGAAAATAGACATTAAAACAAAAGATGTGCCGGCAGAAGAAGCTGAGGGAGAAGAAGAATCAGAGGGAAAAGAAAGCGAAGAAAAGAAACCCGCCATCGCTTCCGCCTCCGATAAATCTTCGGCGGACAAGAAATCTAAGGCGGGCAAGGCAAAAAAATCTAAAAAAACGAAAACAAAAAAAGTTGGAATCGATGGCGAAGCAGTTGAAGAATCTCCAAGCGAAGTGGATGCAGAAACAGAAGAATTGCCAGCCGACAACTCAACCGAAGAAAAATAATTAAATTTATTTTTAATTATGCCAAATCCAGAAAATCGCGAGCCGCAAAGAGATCCTTTTATATATAAGGATAGTATTCTGCCGGGCACAGAAGATTCTATTGATTACAAAGAAGAAAAATTGAGAGAGCTACAAAATAATCCAAATTTAATTGTTAGGAAAGAATCTTTTGTGACGAGACCGGATGATCCAAACGGTTTGGAAAAAAATATTCAAGTTTTCTCGGATCATAAAAAATATTTTAATGAATTGAGAGAAAAATACGGAATTAATATTCCAAATTTTGATTTAGTAATTGGAGAAACTAAAAAGGGTTCACCTGCGGTTTTCATTGTAACCGATAAAATAGATGGCAAGAGCCTAGATAGAATGGAAACCTTTCCCGAAGAAGCTGAGAAAAAATTTGAAGATTTTTATTTACGATTATTGCAGGCACTATACGATGCATTTAAAAATAAAACAGCCTTTTTAATTGACATCGGGGAAAACAATTTCATGTATGGACATAGATTAAAAAAAGAAGGCGAAGAAAATAATTTTTTCGTAACCGATGTCGGGTCTCGTAGTCTCTATGGTATTATGAGTCCTGAGCGCGAACATATTAAAATCCATTATGACGCATTCCACAAAAACGTGGTTAGGAAATATAGAAAACTTTTTGATTCCTGTAAAAATAAATTTAACCCGTCATACAATTTTGATAAAATCGAGGAAAAATTAAAAGAGATCGAAGAATATGTCGACGTTGAAGAATAAAAAATAATTTAATTAGTAATTAAATGATTATATTGTTAAATGGTTAAATTGTTAAACTGATTTTTAAAAACAATTTATCAATATAGCAGTATAGCAATTTAGCAACATGAGTCTAATATATTTTCCGATAATTGTTTCGTTGTTTGCGATTGCGTTTGTGTGGTTTCTGGTTTTGCAAATCAGAAAAGCACCGGCCGCCGGAGATAAAGCTGTGGCAATTACAGCTGCGGTACAAGAGGGCGCAATGGCGTTTTTAAAAAGACAATACAAAACAGTCGGCATTGTAGGGGTCGTAATTTTTATTTTATTATTTTTATTGGGATGGAAAATTGCAATTGGATTTTTAATTGGAGCTGTTTTGTCTGGTGTTTCTGGCTTTATTGGAATGATTGTTTCGACGCAGGCAAACACAAGAGTTGCTGAAAGCGCGAAAAGGGGCTTGGCAAAGGCATTGGATATTTCTTTTAAGGGTGGATTGATTACTGGCTTAATGGTTGTCAGTTTAGGTTTGTTATCGGTTTCAGGATATTATTTTTTAACTGGAATTTCGGGATTAATTGGTTTGGGATTTGGCGCGTCGCTCATTTCTGTTTTTGCCAGAGTGGGCGGAGGAATTTACACGAAAGCAGCCGACGTAGGAGCGGACTTGGTTGGAAAAGTTGAAAAAGGAATTCCAGAAGACGACCCAAGAAATCCGGCAGTTATTGCCGACCAGGTTGGCGATAATGTTGGCGACTGCGCTGGCATGGCAGCAGATATTTTTGAAACTTATGCTGTCACCACAGTTGCCACAATGATTTTAGGAGCGCTTTTATTTCCGCGAAGCCCGCAATTTATTTTGTTGCCGTTAATTTTGGGAAGCGTTTCGATTTTAACTTCTATTATTGGCAGTTATTTTGTGAAACTCGGAAAATCGCAAAATATAATGGGAGCAATGTATAAAGGAATTGCAGCAACGGTTGTTTTATCGGCAATTGCTTTTTATCCTGTAATTTCAAAATTAATGGCAGGACAGGCGATTTCTGTAATAAATTTGTGGGCTTCTACTTTAGTGGGCTTGGTAATTACAATTGGAATGTTTATCATCACAGAATATTATACTTCAAAAAAATATAATCCGGTAAAATCAATTGCCAAGGCATCGGAAACTGGCCACGCCACAAATATTATCCGCGGAATTGGTTTGGGAATGCAGTCAACAGCATATCCTGTTTTGTTAATTGCGCTTGGAACAATTTTAAGTTTTTGGTTAGCAGGAATTTATGGAGTGGCGCTGGCGGTTATGGCAATGTTGTCGGTTTCTGGAATTGTTGTTGGAGTTGACGCTTATGGACCAATTACAGACAACGCTGGTGGAATTGCAGAAATGGCGGGAATGCCAGAAGACATCAGAAAAATTACAGACGCGCTGGACGCAGTTGGCAACACAACAAAAGCAGTTACAAAGGGCTACGCAATTGCGTCAGCCGGCCTGGCGGCATTGGTTTTGTTTTCTGCATATTCAGAAAAGGTTGGAGTAAGCGGAATAACATTTTCTTTAAACGACCCAAAAGTTATTGCCGGACTTTTAATTGGCGGGCTTCTTCCCTATTTGTTTGCATCATTTTTAATGGGAGCTGTTGGAAAAACAGCTGGAAAAGTTGTTGAAGAAGTTCGCAGGCAATTTAAAAATATTGTTGGCTTAATGGAAGGAACTGCAAAACCAGAATATGGAAAATGCGTTGATATTGTTACAAAAGCAGCCATAAAAGAAATGATGGTGCCAGCTTTAATTCCAATTGCTGCTCCAATTTTAGTTGGATTTATTTTGGGACCCGAAGCTCTTGGCGGATTGTTAATTGGCGCAATTGTTACTGGATTATTTGTGGGAATTTCAATGACCACCGGAGGAGCCGCCTGGGATAATGCCAAAAAATACATTGAGGGCGGAGCTTACGGAGGCAAAGGAAGTTTTGCCCACCAAGCCGCAGTCACCGGCGACACCGTAGGCGACCCGTACAAAGACACCGCCGGCCCAGCCATTAACCCAATGATTAAAGTGTTGAATATTGTCGCGCTCCTAATTGTCGCGTTTCTAGTTTAACGAATAGCCCAAAGCCAAAAACTTTGGGCTATTAAATTTATGAAAACAAATTTGGAGCCCAAAAAGGCCCAATGGCTTAACAAATACAGACAGAATATTGAGCTGGAACCATTTTTTCAAAGAGGAACAGTTTGGAGTGATGACAAAAAGAGATATTTTGTTGATTCTCTTTTAAAGGGTTGGGGAACTCCCAAGATTTTTCTTTGGGAGATAGAAAAAGATTCTTATGCCTGTTTAGATGGTAAGCAAAGACTTACAAGTTTGTTTAAGTTTATGGCCGATGAATTGGCATTAAAAGAAGAATATTCTACTGGTTTTGGCGGCAAAAAATATTCTGAACTTCCTGTACCCATACAAGATGCCCTTGATAATTATGAGTTTTCAATAGAATTTTTGAGCGAAGCGACAGATGATGAAGTAATAGAATTGTACAAAAGACTACAAGGGGGCACGCCTTTAAATTTTGGTGAGAAGCTTTTTGCTATGACGGGAAAAATGAACGAATTTATAAAAAACAAATTGGTCAATAAAAATTTTTTTAAGGAAAAGATATCGCTCCCCAATACACGATATTCTCACTATGCTATTTGTGCTCAATTATCGTTATTGGTGATAAAAGGAGCAAAAGAAGATTTAAAATTGAAGAACTTAGAAAAATTTTTTAAAGATTACAGTAGCTTTAATTACAAAAGTCCCGAAGCTAACAAAATTTTCGACGTTTTAGGGCGCCTAGAAAAAGCTTTTCCAGGCAACAATGATCCTGCTCTTAGGAATCGCGCGAATGTCATTTCTATTTTTTATCTTTTATCAGATATAGCAACTCGAGGCGATATATCCGGGAAAGAAAAGGAAATAGGGTCTTTCTTCAAAAAATTTGTAAAAGATATTCAAAAAGAATTTGAAAAAAGACCAGAAGAGCGCGATCCCGAGATATTGAGCTATCAATCTGCGGTTACACAGGGAGCCGATAAAATTAAATCCATAAACATAAGGCACAATATTTTATTAGAAAAACTTGCTACTAAGAACAAATTTTTTTATAGCCTTATTCATCCAATTTCGCCTATGGATAGGTTTATTAAAATTTATAATCTCGCAAGAATAAGGTTAAAACTAAAAAACCCAGAAAGATTTGATGAGTGGCTTATTAAAAATAAGGGTCTTTTAGATATAAAATGCCCAGCATCTCGTGGTAAAAAAGAAACATTTATTGGCCATATTCGTCATTGTTTTTCTCATCCAGAGCATGGCAATTTTACATTGAGAGACATCCAAAAAGGAAGTAAAATTTTGAACGAAATATTGAAAAAATAAAAAATAAATTTATGGTGGACAAAAAATAAATAAATAAAATTAAATTTTTAAAATATGAGCGCATTTAATTGGTATTCGCAATTAGTCAAACCATTTTGGGCGCCGCCGGCTTGGCTTTTTGCGCCGGTCTGGACAATTTTGTATGTTTTAATAATTATTTCTTTTGGATTTGTTTTTTACAAAACCATAAAAAAGAAATTGTCGTGGAAGGTGTCTTTGCCGTTTTTGCTGAATTTGATTTTTAATTTTGCTTTCTCGCCGATTCAGTTTGGATTGCGAAACAATTTTTTGGCTGCCATTGATATTATTTTGGTGCTGGCAACCCTTGTTTGGGCAATGATTGCGATTTACCGCCGCGTGCGATGGGTATTTTGGGCAAACGTGCCGTATTCGGCGTGGGTAACTTTTGCGACAATTTTACAACTTACAGTTACATATCTTAATCACTAAATTAAAAAATAAATTCATATCGCTACGCTACTTAAATTTATGGTAAAAGAAAGATTAAAAGCAGTTCCGTCGTCATATTTGGTGCTGATAAAAGATGGAAAGATTTTGCTTTTGAGAAGGTTTAACACGGGCTACGAAGATGGAAATTATAGTTTTCCTGCCGGACATGTTGATAAAGGCGAAAATTTTACGCAATGCATAGTCAGAGAGGCAAAAGAAGAAATTGGAGTAAATTTAAATCCAAAAGATTTGAAGGTTGTTCATGTTATGCACAGAAATTCGGGCGAGGTAGATATAGGAAATAGAATTGATGTATTTTTCACGGCCGATAAATGGGAGGGAAATATTGAAAATAAAGAACCGAATAAATGTGATGATTTGTCGTGGTTCGACTTAAATAATTTGCCTGAAAATATAATTCCATATATTAGGCAGGCGATAGATTGTATAAAAAATAAAATAATTTACAGCGAATTCGGCTGGTAAAATAATAATTAAAAAATAAAATTATGGTAAAAGGAAATTTTATCGGCGCGGCAATTGTCGCAATAATCTACACGGTTTATATTTTAGTGCATCCGTTTTCGCAAAAATGGCAAATGGTGTTAATATTGGTGGTTCTTAATGCTTTAACTATTGTGTTGATGTCTTTTGCATTCAAGTAAAAAGTTAATTTAGAAATGAAAAATAAATTTATGGAGGATGATATTAAAAAAGAAATTGAACTGATAAAGGAAAGGAATAAAAGGGTTGAGGCGGATAAGGCGTGGGAAACCAGCGGCACGCGTGTTTTTTCGATTGTGGCGATGACATATATTATTACTTCAATTGTTTTTTATTTTATCGGCGTTAAAAATTATTTGTTGAGTGCGCTTATTCCAACTGTTGGATTTTATCTTTCAACGCAATCGCTCCCCTTTATTAAAAAATGGTGGATTAAAAAATTTGTAAAAAAATAAAATGATAAAAGCAGTTATATTTGATTATGGAGGAGTATTAAAAGAACCGCACGGACTTTATGTGGATATTGCTGATTTGTACAAACTTCCGAAAGAATATGTTTCAAGCAAACGCGAAGAAGCAAAGCCAGTTATGGAGTTGTTTGATAAGGGCCTTTTAAGCGAGGAAGATTTTTGGGAAAAAGTTTCTAAAATACTCGGTCATCCCATACCCAAAGATATAACAAAAACCGTGCGAGAAGTTATGAGGGAAACTTATAAAAAAGATTTTGCGTTTTTTCCCGAAATGCTGGAATTTAACAAAGAGTTGCGCGCTCGCGGAATTAAAACCGCGGTTTTGTCTAACATTTTAATTTTTCAGGCAGAAGTGATAAGGGAAAAAGAAGGATATAAAGATTTTGACGCGGTTATTTTGTCTTACCAGGAAGGTTTGCGCAAGCCAGGAGATTTGGATTTTTATCATTTAGCTCCAAAAAGATTGGGGGTAAAGCCGGAAGAATGTATTTTTATAGACGACAAAGAAGAAAATTTGCCTCCGGCTCAGTCCATTGGAATAAAAACAGTTTTGTTTAAAAATTCCCAGCAAGCTATAAAAGAAATTTTAGAAATTATTAAAAAATAATTTTATATCGCTACGCTAAATTAAAATTCATGGCAAAAGATAAAAAGAAAAAATTAAATAAGGACTTGGATGTTGCGCATTTGACGCGCTTTTTGTTTGAGGTTGGCACTATGCGAAAAATTGCCCGCATACATCGCCAGGTTTTGTTTACAGACGATTTGTCGGACAATATCGCCACGCATTCTTTTAGGGTGGCTTTTATCGGATTTGTTTTGGCAAAAATGGAGGGAGTTGACTGGCAAAAAGTTGTTATGATGTGCCTTTTGCACGACACAGGCGAAAGCCGCAGCAACGACCATAATTGGGTTCACAAAAGATATGTCAGCGACAACGAAAATCAAATTTTAAATGAGCAGCTTGGGTCTTTGCCGTTTCCCGAACTTGCCCGGCTCGGCCGAGAATATGTTGAGCGGAAAACCAAGGAAGCCATTGTTGCCAAAGATGCGGATGTTCTTGACCAGGTTTTGCTTTTGCGAGAATACGAGTGGCAGGGCAATAAAGAGGCGGCTATTTGGCTTGTGGGAAAGCACAAAAGACCTTATGCTTATTTGGATTACACAAAAACAGAGAGCGCCAAAATTCTTGGCAAGGAAATCTACGACCAGAATCCTTCAAGCTGGTGGGACAATTTGTGGACTCGTCACCGCAAAACAAACTGAGCCGAAGCATAAATTAAAAAAAGTGAATGGCGTGAAATTTCGCTCGAGAAAATATGGAAATAAACCCTCCAAACTCTTCAGGGCAAGAAAAATGTCCGCTTTGGGTGTATGTTATCGCGGTTATTGTGGTTTTGGCGATAATTAATTTTTTTATCAGGTCGCAGAATATATTTGTGTTTTCCGATAGAAAAATGAAAGCGGGCCTGCAGGCCGCTTTTTGGTTGACAAACCGGTATAAAGTGTTAGTTTTAAAGAGGTGCAGTTCTTTGATTCCATTGTTCCCGGCTTTAACATGGAGAGTATCATGAACGGTATAAAAATTTTGGGTCTTGCGCTGTGCATTGTCAGCACTGTCGGTCTGGCCTGTTTCGGCATTTCTCTTCTTAAAGATGATAATGTCGTTGGTTACGTGATGCTCACGTTAGCACTCATTGTGGGCACAAGTTTTGCCGTTGACGGAGGAGAAACTCCAAAGGGATTTGTAAAAAATGCAATTAGTTTTTCCTGCCTTATAATTTGCTTCGCCATCGTTGCAGGATTGTTATGCGCCGGCGCTTGTTTGGGAAATTTGATTGTCGAAAAATCCCACATGGTTACATACAGCTGGTACCAGCCATCTGGAGGCCCGGATATGGGCAAGTGGAAGCAGGGACCCGACATGGTTTTTTTGCCGGCAATAATTATCCTTTTCTTCGCTTTGGTTGGCGTCGCAGTGGGCATTATTGTTTCTTGGCTGCTGTCTTGGCTGTGCAGCAGATTAACCAAAAAACTGTTTGGCAAGAAGCTATGGGAGGACTATTATGGGGATTGACCGCTTTTCGTAAGCGGTTTTTTTATTGCAGGAAGTTGATTTGTTGTAAAAAAAGTGGTAAATTAGACAATATTAAATATAAAATTTATGAAAACAGAAAGTAAAAAACTGCCGAAAAGCCAAATTGAAATAACGTTTGAGTTGACGCCAGAAGAATTTAAAGAGCACATGGCGCACGCCGTGGATCATTTAAAACATCACGTAAAAGTTGATGGATTTCGCCCCGGAAAAGCGCCGAATAATTTGGTTGAAGAAAAAATAAAACCAGAAGCGCTTTTGATGGAAGCTGGCGACCATGCGGTCCAGCACGTTTACAGAAATTATGTGATTGAAAATAAATTGGAGCCGGTGGGAAACCCGGAAGTTAAAATAATAAAAATTGCGAATGGAAGCGAGTTTATTTTTACTGCAACAATCACGGTTTTGCCTGACGTTGAATTGCCAAATTACAAAGAAATTGCAAAAAGTGTGAAGGGAAAAGATATTGAAGTTACAGAACAGGAAGTTCAAGACACTTTAAACTATTTGCAAAAATCCCGCGCAAAAATGAGTTTGAAAAATGATGTTGCCGCGTTGAAAGATTTTGTTGAGATAGAATATTCTTGCAAGGAAATTGAGAATGGTAAATTGGTGAAAGACCAGTTTATCTTGGGTGAAGGCGGATTGATAAAAGGTTTTGAAGAAAATGTTGTTGGCATGAAGGCAGGCGAAGAAAAAACATTTATAATTAAGTTTCCAGAGAAATCTCCGTTAGCGGGAAAAAACGGAGAATTTAAAGTAAAAGTAATTTCTGTACAGAAAATGGAGTTGCCGGAAATAAATGATGAATTTGCAAAACAGCTGGGTGCTTTCGAAACATTGGTGGCTTTGAAAACCAGCATGAAAGAAGGAATTAAAATGGAAAAAACAGAAGAAGAAAAACAGAGAAAACGCGCAGAAATTTTGGAAAAAATTGCCGAAAAATCAAAGTTTGAAATGCCGGTTGCAATGGTTGAATATGAGCAGACGCGGCTTTTGGATGACTTAAAAAATAAAATTACGCAAAGCATAAAAATTAGTTTTGAAGAATATTTGGCAAGCATTAAAAAAACAGAAGAAGAAATTAAAGAAACATATAAAAAAGAAGCGGAAAAGCGTTTGCGCGGATTTTTGGTTTTGAGAGAGCTCGGGAAAAGAGAAAATGTTGTTGTCTCTAACAAAGAAGTGGAAGACGAGGTGGCAAAATCCATAAAGAATTATTCCAAGGAAGATTTAAACAAAATTGACATAAACGAGTTAAAAGAGTATACTAAAGGCGTGATACAAAATGAAAAAATTTTTCAAATTTTGGAAAACTTTTCTAAGTAAATCACACGTATTAATAGTAGAATAACGAATATAAACTTAAAAATTAAATGCCAATAGTACCAACTATTGTAGAACGTTCGCAGCGCGGTGAGCGCGTATACGATATATTTTCACGGCTTTTAGAAGAGCGCATTATTTTTCTTGCGGGTCCTGTTTCCGACATGAACGCAAACGTGGTGATTGCCCAGATGCTTTATTTAGCATCAAAGGACCAAAAAAGAGATATTAAGCTTTACATAAACAGCCCAGGAGGTTCGGTTACAGCGGGATTAGCAATTTACGATACAATGCAGTATTTAAAATGCCCTGTTTCCACTATTTGCATCGGCCTTACGGCTTCAATGGCGGCAGTTATTTTGGCAGCTGGAACAAAAGGAAAAAGATTTTCCTTGCCCAATGCTGAAACACTTTTGCACCAGGTTGCCGGAGGCATGCAAGGGCAGGCGGCAGACATTGAAATTACTGCAAAACAGATTGTAATGATGAAAGAAAAATTAAATAAAATTTTGTCAGTGCATACAGGCCAGCCAATAGCCAAGGTGGAAAAGGATACTGACAGGGACTTTTATTTAACCGCAGAAGAAGCCAAAAAATACGGACTAATTGACGAAGTAATCGGCGGAAAGTAGAACCTAAATAAAAAATATATTTCACGTATAAAAAAGCTCACCATGCTAGGTGAGTTGTTTTGTTAAAAATAACGGAAAAGTCGAAGAATAATAATAAAATAAAAATTTATGGATCAGATTATATTAAGTATTATAGTGGCAGTGTCGGCCTTGATAGTCGGTTCTGTCATTGGATATTACATCAGGCAGAATTTAGCCAAAAGAAGAGCTGGCACGCTTGAGGCAAAACTGCAGAAAAGAGTTGTTGATGTCAAAGAAGAAACATCAACAATGATAAAAAATGCAGAAAAAAAGTCCGCAGAAATTTTAGATAAGTCGCAAAAAGACATTGACGAAAGAAGAAGAGAATTTTTGAAGGCGCAGCAGCTTTTATTGGGCAGAGAGACCTTGTTAAACGAACGGCTCGCTTCTTTTGAAGCAAAGGAAAAAGATATCCAGGATAAAGGCGAAAAATTGAAAGTCATAAAAGAAAATTTAGAACAATTAAGGAGCGAGGCGGAAGGCAAATTAGAAAAAGTTGCTAATCTTTCCCGAGAAGACGCTAAAAAAGAATTGCTGGCTTTGGTTGAAATTGAAAGCGAAAAAGAAATTTTAGAAAGAATGAAAAAATTGGAGGAAAGGGGCCAGGAAAAATTGCAGGCAAGAGCAAAAGAAATTGTTTCTCTGGCAATTCAAAAATGCGCGGTTCCTCAAACGCAGGAATTGACAACAACAACCGTAATTTTAGCCAACGAGGACTTGAAAGGCAGAATTATCGGAAAAGAAGGCAGAAATATCAGGGCATTTGAAAAATTGACCGGCGTTGAACTTATTGTTGACGAGACGCCAGAGTCGGTTGTAATTTCCGGATTTAATCCAATTCGCAGGCAGATTGCCAAGGTTGCTTTAGACAAATTAATTGCCGATGGCAGAATTCAGCCGGCAAAAATTGAAGAAAAATATGAAGAAGCAAAACAAGAAATTTCCCAAAAAATAAAAGAAGCGGGAGACAAAGCTGCCTACGATGTGGGAGTTATCGGGCTAAACGACAAGCTTGTACAAATTTTAGGACGGCTTTATTACAGGACAAGTTATGGCCAGAACGTTTTATTGCATTCAATGGAAGTAGCTTTAATTGCTGAAACAATCGCAGAGGAATTGGGGGCTAACAGCCAGGTTGCAAAAAGAGCGGGCTTATTGCACGACATCGGCAAAGCAATTGACCAGCAGATACAGGGCTCGCACATTGAAATTGGAATTAAAATTTTAGAAAAATTCGGCGAGTCCGAAGCCGTAATAAAAGCAATGAGGTCGCACCATGGCGACTATCCCGCAGAGACATTGGAGGCATCAATTGTTACCGTGGCTGACGCAATTTCAAGTTCGCGTCCCGGCGCCAGAAAAGACACCCTGGAAAATTATTTGCAGCGCCTAAAAGAATTGGAAGACATTGCAAATAAATTTGAAGGCGTTGAAAAAACATATGCCATTCAGGCAGGCAGAGAAATTCGCGTGTTTGTTAAGTCAGACAGAGTTGACGACCTGGGAGCCGCAAAAATTGCGAGGCAAATTGCAGCGGAAATTGAAGAAGAATTAAAATACCCGGGAGAAATTAAAGTTGTGGTCATCAGAGAAAACAGAGTGATAGAATACGCCAGGTAAAGAGCAAAGAGTAATTCAAAAACCGCCCGAAGGCGGTTTTTGAATTACAATCTTTGTTTTTCTATAAACACAAATCTTCTGTCTGAAATAGTGTGCTGTAAAATAATTCCAATTCCCAATGCAATGTAAAACAATGAGTCGGGAAAATTATTTTTTAAATAAAATATAATTCCAATTATTATAAATATCAAGCCATAAGCGCTGTGATGGACGTGATATCCGAAAAGAATTTCATGATGCCTGTAATATTTTGCCCGCAATTCTTTATTTGTTTTTAAAATGAACTCAAAAAGTATAGTGGCAACCCAGCCAGTTAGTAATCCTGCTAAAATTATTAAAATAATATTCATTAAGTTATTCTACCAAAAAATCGCCCGAGCAAGAAGAGCCGGACGGTTTTTGTTTATAGAGAGAAAATTATTTTTCCTGTATGCCAGAAGCATTCAAATAGCCGGATTTAAAAGCAAGTTTTAGATTTTCTAAAAACTTTATTCCGTCTTTTGGAAAAAGTTTTGCCCCTTCGTTTTTTAAATAATCAGGAATGCCTTCTTTTTTCAAGTTTTCAATGAAAATCTTTTCTCCTTCACAGGTTACTTTCTTATTTTCTAATCTGCATACTGCAATTATATCTTTTGAGCCATTGTTTTGAATTTTATAAATTTCTACAAATTTCATGATTATTTTTTTGGCTGAAATTTTAATTCTTTTTTAGAACCTGTTGTGATACTACCTTTACTTGCTATAATACGGCCTATTGTTTCTATGCGTCCCAAGCATGCTTCTACCTCCCCAGGTTTTAAAAGTTCTGATAATAAATCTTTTAATACCTTTTGTTTGTCTTCTTGGGAGAGAAAGCTTTCAAATTTTTCTTTCAATTCATCTGGTATGGAAACATCCCAGAATTTTCCGTAATTTCTTCTTAATTTGTCTGGCGCAAATGCTAATCCGTTATCAATTGCATATACTTTATCATCCTTCACTAAAAAATTTCCCCCATGCCGGTCTGAATTATAAATGATATAATCAAAAATCCAAAGTTTTAATAATTCTCCTTGAAGCTGTCCGCCTTTGATTCTCTCTCTTTCTTTTCTGCCTTTTCTTTTCCATTGCGTTCCTACTAGTTCCCTTGCAAAAAGAGTTTCTGCATCAGGAACAAATTGTTGAAAACTTCCCTCGGCGCCATTTATTGTGCGGATTACGGTTGGTGGTATTAAATCAAATCCTAAAAACTTATCGACAAGATAAGCAGCCCTTTCTCTTAAATAATAAGTGCCGGCCTCCGCATTTTTTCTTAATGGTCTGTTTCTCTCCGGCAGAAATTTATTCTCTCCGTTTCCAGGTTTGAATATTCCCGACCCGTCATCTTTTAATTCAATAAAACAAGCTTCATTAATCCCTCCTTCTAGCCATGAACTGGTTGTGTTTTCCCTAGTTTCTAATAATTCTTCTTCAGGGGTTTCTAACGGGGACCTCGTTCTTTCTGCTTTTATTTCTTGAGGTGTTTCTTTCTGGCCCTCTGGATTTTTAGATAAGAAATCTTCTGTTTCAAACATTCTATGAGATTTTGGACCTGGCATAGTGGCAATGTTTTAACATTTTTATTATAGAGCGGGTAAGGGGAGTCGAACCCCTCTCATTAGCTTGGAAAGCTAAGGTAATACCGATATACGATACCCGCATTAATTTATGTCGGGGAGCCGAGATTCGCACTCGGGATAAACGCTCCCAAAGCGTTCGTGTTACTGCTACACCACTCCCCGTTCATAAAATTATTCTAACTGAAAATATCGATATTGTCAAAGAGAAAATTTTATGATAATATTCTAAATATGAAAGCCCCTGTAGTTCAACGGATAGAACATAGGTTTTCTAAACCTAGAATCGAGGTTCGATTCCTCGTGGGGGCACACAAAAAGAATTAATTATGGCGGCTATGGTGTAATGGCAGCACAGGACTCTGTGGCAGTCCCAGTACGGGTCCGAATCCCGTTAGCCGCCCCAACAGTTTCCAGCCCTTCGATAATTGGAGGTTTCCATGAAAAATCTAGCGGTGTTTGTTTCGGGAACCGGCTCGCTTCTTGAGGCGATGATTGCAGACAATCTCACTATCGCCCTCGTGCTGGCGGACCGGGAATGCCGTGGTCTGGAAATTGCCAGGGCTGCTGGAATACCGGCCGAGCTCGTTAAGCGCACAAGTTTTGGGAGGAGCTTTGATCGCCGTGCGTACACCTTGACAGTCGTCTGCGTACTCAAATGCTACAAAATCAAATTAGTAGCAATGGCGGGATTCATGACGGTGTTAGACCCTGTCATTTTCCAGCGCGGCTATCGGGGAAGAATTCTCAACACTCATCCCGCGCTGCTCCCCGCGTTCAAGGGAGACCACGCAGTTGCAGACGCCCTGAAATACGGCGCGATGATTTCTGGCTGCACCATTCACATTGCAACCGAAGAACTTGATGCGGGAAAAATCCTTGCCCAAGAAGCGGTGGTTGTTATGCCCGGTGACACCAAAGATAAGCTTCACGAGCGTATCAAGCAAGCGGAACGCCGGCTGTATCCCCTTACGATACGGCAGTTTATGGAAGCAATCGAATAGGTCTGCTGTTGCGGGCTTCTTTTTTTGTTTTTTTAGAATATTTAATGTATAGTTAAATATAATTATTAATAAAATTAAAATAAAAATTATGAAAGGATTTTGTTCAAATATAGAAAAGGATACAATAGAGAACGAAAATTTTAGAAAAGTTCTCTATACGGCAAAACATTGCCAATTGGTTTTGATGACATTAAAGCCAAACGAAGAAATTGGCATGGAAGCTCATCCTGACAACGACCAGTTTTTTAGAATTGAAAAAGGCCAAGGAAAAGTTATTATTGACGGAAACGAATATGACATTACAGACGGTTCAGCAGCAATTGTGCCAGCCGGTGCGCAACACAATGTCATAAATGTTTCTGCCACAGACGAATTAAAACTTTACACAATTTATTCGCCGGCGCATCATGTTGACGGAATTGTTAGAGCAACAAAAGCTGAAGCCGAGGACCCTGCCAATGATGAAGAATTTGATGGCAAAACCACGGAGTAATTTTTAAGAAAACAAAGAACAACACCGCTAACGGCGTTGTTTTTTTGTTGACAACGTAAATATTTGTAGTAATATTTTGGTAGGTGTTTGTTTTTTGTCCCCTTTTTTGAGAGGTACGCCTCTCAAAATCAGAAAGGAGGAGGGTATGCCCTCAACCACAGGACTTAAACTGCTTGTTCGGAAAAGTCAGCTCACAAACAAGGATTGGATTGCCCTCGTGGAGGCTCGCCAGAAGTTCATTAAGCCGCACTTGGATTCGTTCACTCTTATTATGCTCGGACAGTTGGAATGTCTCCGAATGGAACACTACCAGCACGACTTGGCGCTTGATGGGCCATCTATTCAAAGCCCCGAAGGATTTTCTCTAGAGACGCAGGGAATTTTTCGCATTCAGCCGTTTGATGCGATAGAGTACTTTCCAAATACCGGCCATCGACCAGGTCGGGGCGGAATTGCAGTTCCCGATGGGATAAAACGAATTTGGGGACTCACACGTGCTGGCTCGTGGGTTGTGGCCAAAGTATCTTTTGTTGGCCAGGCTGGCTACAAAGAGCGTGGACGTGAAAGAGCGACAAACGTGGAGATCAGACCATTTGACCTGGCCGGCATGATTGCCGAGACAAAAGAAAGTCCGCAGAGGATTTTTACAGAGCTCGGTATGGCGGTCAAGAGGTGGGAAGAACGTCGTAGGCAGCTCCACAACGAAGCTCGACGCCTGTGCGATCAGTTTGAGATAGAGGCATATATGCTTTCGTTGATTGATTCTGGAAAGGAGTAAGGCAAACACGGCCCGAAGATGGAACTCCGGGCTTTTTTATTTTTGGGCAATATTGTATAATAAAAAATCCATGCAGTTTTCGAAGTGGGAAAACATTTTTGTTGTGTTAATAATGACGGCAATTTTGACAGCCGGCATTTCTTTTGCTTTGCGTGACAAAGTTAATTTTATCAGCCAGGCAGCAGCGGTTTCTAACAATACTTCAACCGCGGCAAGCCAAATTCCTGTGGTTTCTCCGCCACCGCCGCCTCCTCCGCAAAAATTATCCAATCCGCCGGAAATTATAAAATCAGTTTATGTCACCGGATATTCTGCCGGAATAAAATCATATCTTAATTATTTGAGCTTGCTTTTCAAAAATACAGAAATAAATGCAGTGGTGGTTGATATAAAAGGCAGTGATGGTCGCGTGTCTTACGCCTCCGCTGCCGGAGATGTTAAAAAATATAATCTTACTGATTATGCAATACCGGACATTGACGCATTGGTTAAATTTTTTCACGACCAGAATATTTACGTTATAGGAAGAATAGCTGTTTTTGAAGACCCGGTTTATGCAAAAGCGCGACCCAGCTTAGCAATTTATGACAAAACAAAGACCACTGATTTGTCAGCACCAGTTTTATGGCGAGACAATAACGGAATATCGTGGTTAGACCCTGCGTCAAAGGATGTTTGGGATTATGATATTTCTTTGGCAAAAGATGCATTTTATAATGGATTTGATGAAGTAAATTTTGATTATGTAAGATTTCCTTCCGATGGGAAAATGGAAAATGCGGGTTATCCTGTTTGGGACCAAAAGGTGCCGATGTCAGAAACGATAAAAAATTTTTTCCAATATATAAGGAATAATTTGCCCGATGAAAAAATATCCGTTGATTTGTTTGGTTTAACGACAGTTAATTCAGACGATATGGGCATCGGCCAGGTAATTGAAAACGCCTTTGAAACTTTTGATTATGTCTCGCCCATGGTTTATCCCTCTCATTACGCCAACGGATTTATTGGTTTTAGCAATCCGGCAGAACATCCGTATGACGTTATAAAATATTCAATGACACAGGCCGAGGCCAAAGAACAAAATTTTTT
>JBEKVX010000004.1:0-32573 GCA_049513595.1 Candidatus Staskawiczbacteria bacterium
CTACTCCAAATGCTTCATTAACATAAATATCTCCCAGAAATGAAAGTTTTTTTGCGAACTCTGCGTCATTATCAGTTTCTTCCTTATGAAATCGTAAATTTTCCAGCAATAAAATTTTTCCCGGCTCCAACTTGTTGCTCTGCTCCTCTACTTCCAATCCCACGCAATCGTCTTCTTTTTCAATAGGAAAACCAAGATAATCCGCCAACTTTTCGGCGACTTTATCCATTTTTAATTCCGGCACAATTTTTCCGTCCGGCTCTCCCAGATGGCTCATCAAAATAATTTTTGCTTTCTGCTCAATTAAATATTTAATTGTCGGCAATGCCTTTTTGATTCTGAAGTTATCTAAAATATTTCCCTTTTCATCCAGGGGCACATTAAAATCGCACCTTACCAAGATGCGTTTGTTTATCACGCTATAATCTTTTAATGTTTTCATGGATTTTAAACCGGGCAATTAAATTCGCCCGGTAAAATTAAAGCTTTATGGTTTCTCCTGGTTTTATTGCTTTCTTTTTATCGTTGTTTTTGCCAATCGGCGGGACTTTGGGCATTTCCGGCATTTCTTCCGTTGCCTCATCCATTTCTTTTTCCTCTTCTATCCTGCTCTGCAACTCATCCTTTGCCGCGCCAGAGCCCTTTGAGGCGGAGGTGGGTTGCGGCTTGGCTAGTTTTTCGGGGTATGACCCAGAGAGTGCCCCGGGCCCTTCGTTGATGTCCTCGTCTTCTTTTTTCTTTCCTAAAGATTTTTCCAATGCTTTTTTTAATTCTGACAAATTGATTTCTTTTCTTCTCGGCTTTTCCGGTCTCCCTTCGGCGCGGTTCAGAGCAGAATTTTTTGGATTATGAAAAGAAACATTTTCTATTTTTACTTCTTCTAGGTCGGGAGGTTCCGCTTCGCGAAAACTTCTAGTTCGGGAGTTCTCGCTTTGCGAGAAACTCTCGCGACCAGTCGCGGCCGGACCAAATATTCCTGTATTTTTGGGCTCTTGAGTTCTTGATTCTCGATTTCTCGACTCCTGACCTTTCATTTCCTGTCCTGCCTTCATTTTTTTAAGGCACGATTTGCAATAAACAGCCCTTCCTTTTTCGGGCGGAAAAATAACTTTTGTGGGCTTTCCGCAGTTAGAACACACTGCATCATAAAGTTTTGTATCACCGCCCTGTGGAGCCGGTACGCCCTGCGGGGCCGCGAGAACAGGATTTCCCAATCTGGGCGCGCTGAATTTTTGCGGAGTCAAAATATTTTGCTGGTTTCTAGGTGTTGCTGAATTATTTTTTTTAGAGGTGCCCTTCAGGTCTTCTTCTTCCGGGCCAAATCCTGACCAGCGGGAAATTTTGTCATCAACAACTTCTCTTTTTATGCCGTATCTTTCTCTGCTGGCTTTGATAATTTTTTCTCTATTTGAATTTTCTAAAGGTATTGGTGGCGGCAATGTTTCTGCTGAAAACGGACGGCCGGCGATTCCGTCAATCATTAGTTTTAAATAAATATTATATTTGGGCAGGTTAACTAAGTCCTCGGCGGTAAACTCTGGCGTAAACTCCCTCTCCAAAAATTCTGCGTCTTCAGCTCCAACCCTAAAAACAGCCAAAGTTCCCACATTTCCAAAAACTGCATCGCGCATTTTAGGTGTGCCATCCAGCGCCAGCTGGCCTATATACTGATGTCCCAAAGTTATATTCAGTCGGTATTTCCTGGCTTCAGACAAAATATTTGCAAATGACTCTGTGGCAAAATTTTGGAATTCGTCTACATAAAGATAAAAGTCCTTTCTGTCTTCTTCGGGAATGTCAACCCGGGACATAGCTCCTAATTGCAATTTTGTAATTAATAGGGCGCCCAAGAGCCGTGAATTATCTTCGCCGATTCTTCCTTTTGCCAAATCCATAATAAATATTTTTTCCTGGTCCATAATATCGCGCATATCTATTGTAGATTTTGTCTGGCCTATAATATTTCTTATCAAAGGATTGGAAATAAATTGGCCGACTTTGTTTTGTATGGCAGCTGTCGCCTCAATTTCATATCTTTGGGTGTATCTGGCATATTCTGTAATCCAAAATGACTTCACAATCGGGTCGGCAACTTTTGAAACAACTTTTTCTCTGTATTCTGGGTCAGCTAACATTCTATTAACTCCAAGCAAAGTTGAATCAGGATATTCCAAAAGAGCCAAAATGGCATTGTTTAAAATATATTCCATGCGGGCTGACCAAACATCCGGCCAGACCTTTTTAAAAACCCCCATAAGTCCGCCGGCAACCAAGTGTCTGTATCTGAAATCAACCTTTTCCATAACATTAAAGGCAATCGGATAGTCCAAATCAGCCGGATTAAAAAATATAACATCATTAATTCTGCTGGCGGGAATAAAATCCAATAATTTTTCAGCTCCTTCTCCGTGCGGGTCAACATAAGCAACTCCATGGCCCGACTGAATGTCCTGAATTGCCATGTTTTCCATTAAATTGGATTTTCCCATGCCGGTTTTCCCGATACAATAAAAATGCCTGCGCCTGTCATCGGTTTTTATTCCAAACTTTTTTCTGGCATTTCTGAAAGTAGTCAGTCCAAAAAAATTTATTTCGTCTTTGTCCATTCTTATTTTTATGTTTTCACTTTCTCTATTCCATCGGCAAATTTGGCGGCGGGCCGGCTTTCTTTGACTCAACCTTTGCCAAAGCCGGAGACACCATGCCTGTAGTTCTTAATGGGAAGTGATACATTGTTGCCATTTCTTCTGTGCTCAAAATTGGGCATAATGTATGCCTGTCAGGATACAGCGGCGGAAATCTTAAAACGGTCATTCTGAACATTTTTCTTGCTCTCATAAAGACCCTCCTTTTTCTTAAAAAGAAGTGAACCCTTGGTCTTGTTGCGCCTTGAAATCTAAATTCATTCATGTTTTCAGTTTTGAAATGGCCCATATATGTACGCATTATAACTCTGTGGGGCGCTTTCCAATTTTCTCTTTTGGCAACATAGACGCCTCTTATGTTTGTCCTGAAAACCGGTTTTTTCATTTTATTTTCAACCTCAGTGATAATTTCTCGCTCTCCCGGAGTTAAAACCATTTCCCTTTCGTCTGTTTCAGATTTATTTTGCTCCAACCAGCTATATTTAGCCCCCTCGCCGGCTCCTTCTTTTTCAGGGCCTAACAAAACCTGTTTTGCGAGATATGATAAGTCCTCGAAAAAAGTCGGCTCTTTTTCTTCTTGGCGCTTTGCTAATTTATTAACTATTTTCACCCCTTCTTTTCTCCAGTTGGGCTCGTCATAATCTATCACTGGCACAGTAGTAAACTGCACCCAATAATGCTCTCCGGGACCAAGTTTTGACATCGCCTCCAATAAAGAAAGTAGAGGGTCCATTCTTTTTTCCTCGGCAGTAATTCTTTCACCCTGCGGCTCCAAAAACTTTTCATATGTTTTTATAGGCAGAGCATCCGCCCTGTCTTCTGGAAAAGCCCAATCCTCTCCATACATATCCCATTCTTCGTTAGGAACCGTCGGAGGAACTAATTTTACGTAATCGGTTGCTTCATGAATTTCTATGTCAGGATAATGGCCGTAAAGCGCGGACTCAACAGACACGCGGTGCTGCTGCAAAAATCTTATATAGAAATGTATTTTACCTTCGATGCTTGCCATCTCCCAGGAGCACCAAAAAGGTCCGTTGTTTAATTCCCCGTCGCACCATATTTCGCGAAAATTTGCGACATCCATGAGCGGCCAAATAGATGCAAATACATCTTCCATGGCTTTTAACGGAATTAAAACCTCCTTTGGCGGAGTTATTTCCAAAAATACCCATTTTTGCTTGGTAGCGTAATCAAAATCCCAATCAACCCACCAAAGGTAAATTGTCTTCAGCTGAGACATAAGCATCAAAGGCAAAAATACCCACCACCAAACCCTCAAAAATGGCACCCACAAAATAATCAAAAACAAAATCACCCACCAAAAAGGATCCCAGATAATTTTTTTAACCCATGCCCAGTAAAATTGATTAGGAATTAATACAACAGCTAAAGGCACAAGTACCCACCAAAATAAATAAGGAGGCAATAAAAGAGTCGGAACCAAAATTACCCACCGGAATGAATTTGAAGATTTTTTCATATGCCAGAAACCCGGATTATATCGGGTAAAAATTGAATAATAATAGAGACAATTGAAATAATAAAAAATCCAATTATTAAAAATTCAAAAGCAAAAATCACCGGCACAACAACAAAGGAAATTTTTTTTAAATGCCAGTAAAAAATAAATGAAAACAGAACAATATAAAATATTGCCGCCATTACAAATAAAACAATTAAACCAGTTGTAAAAACATCCATAAATATTTATTACCTATTTTATAATTATATCTCAATAAAAAGCCGCAAGCAAGGTGCAACAAAAAACCGCGAAAACCGCGGTTTTTTGTTTTTATGCTGTTTGAGTTTTTCTCAAAAAATACTTGTCGTTTGAGTCCTTATCAAAATGTTTTTTATTGTTCAAATTCATTAACACAGTATTTTTTGCCACCAAGCGCTGGGCCAAGACCTGCTTTATAAGCTCATCTTTTCCAAGCGGCTGATTGTTTTCTTTCAAGACCTTGGTGATTATGTCTTTGATGGTTCCCGGAACAAATCCCCATTCTGCCAATGCATAAGTTCCCCTGCCAACAAGCACAAATCTTCCGTCTTTAATCAGTTCGTTGTGAACTGTCTGCGGATATGTTTTTTTGTTTGGCAAATTATATTTCAAGCCGTCTATCAACTCTGCAACTTTTGTAAAGTGCAATGGCTTTCCATGTTTCTTAAAAACCAAAAATGCTTTGTCTTTTACTCCTCTGGGCTTAATTTCCGGCCATTCAATCAACCCCAAAGCCCCTTCTCTGCTTGGCTGAATTCTTTTTGAGACCTCAAGATAAGACAACGCCGCCTGTTCTGAAAGTCCCTGATGTGAGGCAACCTGCGCATAAAAGGCATTTTTAGGAATTGGTTTTCCGATTTTTTGCATTTGCGAAACCAAAGCATTTAAATTTTCTTTGACTTTTGCCTGGGCATTTGGAAGGTCTGACCAAAAATAGTTGTAGTCCTTTTTCTCGCAAACTTTTGAAAACTGGTCTCCCAACGTCAGCAAAAATAAAACGTAAGGTTTTTGTCCTTTGCCTCCCAATTCCTCCAAAACATTTTCCTCTTTTTTAAAACCGCCCTGCTCCTTAAAGTAATTGGCGAAGTCAGTGTAAACAGCATCCAAAGCATCTTTATTGTTTTTTCTTACATGGCTAAAACCGGCCTCTTCTATTTGGCGCACTCTTTCACGGGTAATTCCCAGTGTTTTGCCAATGGCCTCCAAGGTTTCCGGCTCGCCCGATTTGACTCCAAACCTGCGATCAAAAATATCTCTCGTTTTTTCTGAGAGTCCTTTGGTAAATTTTGAATATAGCTGTTTATAGTTATTTTTTGCCATATTTTGGTTATATATCGGTTAATTATATTAGTTTACCATATTTAGTTTGCCGTGTCAATAGACGGGGCAAATTACCTTTTTGCCATCTTTTTTGCCTCTCTTCCGGCGCTCCATTTGTACCAGGAAACCAAAAGCGGGCTGGCGATAAAAATTGACGAATATGCGCCCGATGTGATTCCGATAATCAGTGCCAATGCAAACCATTTTAAGGTTTCTCCTCCCAAAAAGAAAAGCGAAATCAAAACAAATTCTACTGTTACAACCGTGGAAATTGACCTGCCCAATGTTTGGGTCAAAGACCAGTTTACCGTGTCTTCAAACTGCCCCATTCCTCTTCTTAAAATATTTTCTCTGATTCTGTCAAAAATAACAATTGTATCGTGCACAGAAAACCCCAAAATTGTCAGCAACGCGGCAATAACCGGAATTGTAATTTCAACATTGTAAAAATGCCCCAAAATTGAAAAGACACCGATTGGAATTAAAACATCGTGAAACAAAGCAACCAAAGAAGTAATTCCATATTTCCATGAAGAAACCGGTTTTGAAACTTTCCTGAAAGCAAAAGCAATATACAAAGTAATTGCCACCAAAGCCAAAACGATTGCCAATTCAGTTGAGTTTCTCAACTCTTGTCCGATTGAAGGTCCAATATATTGAAAGCTTTTTTCTGAAACCTTAAACGAATTATTCAGCGCGGTTAATATTTGCTGGTGGGTTGCCTCATCAACTCCCTTAAACTGCAAAACAGCGCCATTTGTAGCGGTGGGCTGAACCGTGATATCTCCCAAATTAAAACCCTTCAAAGCATTCTGGATTGCTTCATTTGACGGCCTTGTACCAGAAAATTGAACTTCCATGTTGCTTCCGCCAACAAACTCAATTCCAAATTTTAATCCAAACATAAAAAGCGAAACAATTGTGGCAACAATCAAAATTCCGGAAATTATGTAGTAAATTATAGAATATTTAGTAAAGTTTATTTGCATAGTTCTACAAAATCCACTTGATTTTTTCGGCCCATTTGCCGACAAAAACCATCAAGAATATTCTTGTTATAAATATTGCTGAAAACAAGCTTACAATAATACCCAATGCCAAGGTAAATGCAAAGCCCTTAATAAATGAAGTTGCAACAAAAAATAAAATTGCGCAAACAATCAAAGAATTAAAGTTGCTGTCTCTAATTGACGGCCAAGCCCTTTTAAATCCTTCGTCAATTGCCTGGTCCAAGCCCTTGCCAGATTTTATTTCTTCTTTCATTCTGGCAAAAATCAAAATGTTGGCGTCAACTGCCATACCAATGGAAAGAATAAATCCGCCAATGCCTGCCAAAGTTAAAGTAACTGGAATTAATTTGAATATTGCCAATGTCAGCGCCACGTAAATCGCGAGAGCAAAAGATGCCAGCAATCCCGGAAATCTGTAAAAGATTATCATAAATGCAACAACAGCCAGTAAACCATAAATTGCCGCCACAAGCGATTGTTTCAAAGAAACCGAGCCCAAGGTAGGCCCCACTGTCTCCTGCGAAATCGGCGAGCCAATTTTAACCGGCAAAGCCCCTGAGTTTAGGCGAGAAGCAATTGAATTGGCTGTTGCATCCGACATGTCTCCAGTAATCACCGCCTTTCCGCCGGTAATTTTATCTTGCACAATTGGCGCATACAGATCCTGGTTATCAATTTTTCCATCTCCGTTTGTGTCAATAATAGAAGCGCCGTCTAAAAAAATTGCCAGTGGTTTTTTAATGTTTCTTGCCGTAATATCTTCAAAAATTTTTGCTCCCACGTCATTAAACTGCAATTGAATTTGTGGCTTGTAAGTTGTCTGGTCAAAAATAACCGTTGCTTTTGTCAGATATTTTCCAGTCAAATCAGTCGGCTTAAAATACGGATTTTCCAAAGCCGTCTGCCAGTTTGCAATTTTTGTATAGTCCTGTTTTTTTGTTTCGGCATCCTGGACTTGTTTTATAATATTCAAAATATTTTGAGTGTCGGCGGCAGTTCTTTCTTCGTCAAATTCCAGATACGGCGTCTGCCCAATCATTTGAATCGCCTGCGCAACATCTGTAACTCCCGGCAGCTCAACAATTAACCGGTCTGTTCCCTGAACTTCCACGGTCGGCTCTGAAACGCCAAACATATTTACTCTTCTTTCAATTACGTCCCGCAATCCGTCCATGGCCGTTGATTTGTCTGCGACCGTGCTCAAATCCGCCTGGTAAGTTAAAGTTACGCCGCCCTGCAAATCAAGTCCCAAAATATATGGCTTTTCAGGAAAATGCGGAATAGTCCACGACAACTTATGATTTAAAAAATCGACTGATTTATTAAAATAATTCGGATATGCAAAGAGTCCGGCTAAAACAGCCAGGACCAGCACGCCAATAAAGATATAATATTTCTGCTGCATAGTAATAAAATTATTATATCCCCGCTTGTCAAAATAGTCAATAATAAAAAAGCCGGAGTGCAAACTCGCGGCCTAGGGGTACGCAACAAGAACTAAAACAATCTGCCCTGACCGGGCTTCTTGCTAATCGAAATAGGTTTGTCGCTTAAGACAAATCCACATCCGCAAGGAGAACGTTGGCATCTCGGGCAGCCGTTAGCGAAATATTCTGCCATTCCCGTTGCCAAATCAAGCTTGAGACAATTAGCCACGCCATAAATGTTGGTGACTACGTCGACGAGCTCTTCAACAACCTTCCAAAAGCAATCGTCTTGATGGGTTGCAGAATGCGCCTGCAAGGCCTCGTTGACTTCCCCGGCCTCTTCGGCCAAGTGTATTGCCGAAACAAGCACAACGTTTGGATAGACCTCGGCAAACATTTTTTGCCAATCCCGAAAAGAAACTGGCTGCTTACCCCTGGTTTTCCCCACTAACTTCTGGCGTTCTTTGGGACGCTGCTTGCAGACGCAGGGAGCTTCCCCGCAATATGGGCACACGCCAGGAAACCGCCTCCACATGTCGTCAGCCAGGTTGATGTGATACCTGTTGAGCATCGCCAGCGACCAGCTGAAAGCCATGCAAAGATGGTACATTATGTTTTCATACGCATCTTCTCTTTTTTCCTGCTCGTGCTTTCTGACTGCTTTCAAGATGTGAGTGATATGGCGGTGCAGGCGCGCGAACAATCTTTCGGCTCCATAGTATCGGTCGTTCACTTCCAAATAAAGCGCGCGGTTGTGCGCCTGAAAATCCGAAAGCGAAGAATTGCTGTCTATCATAATCTTGTCTCCGTTATGGACGATGAAAAGGGCTGAACTAATCTCAGATTAGTATTTTATTAAATTTTGTCAACTAAAAAACCACTCTTATAGGTGATTTTAATTTTACAACTTTTCTAAAATTTTTAATTCTAATTTGCCTGTGGTTGTGTCGTAGACGGCGAAGCAGGGTTTGTAAAATTGACCCGCCAGTTCGCCAGGATTTATCATGTGGCACTCGCCCACTTTTTCATCCCAAGGCCTATGCGTGTGGCCATAAAAAACCAAGTCATATTTTCCACTTTGCGTTAATTTTTTTGCATCATTGGGAAAATGGCAAAATACAATTTTTTTACCATTAAATTCCATTTCTATTTTATCTGGCAAATTCAAACCGTGGTCTGCGTTACCTTTTACAAATTTAATATCACCGCCGAATGATTTTTTGGCGTCGTCAATTATTTCCTGATTGCAAATATCTCCGCAATGTAAAATTAATTGGATTTTTTCTTTTTTAATCCACTCAATCGCTTTTTTAAAATTCGCCCAATTATTATGCGTATCAGACACAATCGCAATTTTCATGATATCCCTTTTATTTCCGATTCAAATTTTTTAAAAAAATTAACCATATATTCGTGCCTTTCCTTTGCAATTTCTTTTCCGCTTTTAGTTAATATTTTTGACTTTACTTTTATCAACTTAAAATAATATTCCAACAATGCCGAGTCCTCTTTTGTATAACTAAATTCTCTGGCGTTTTCTGCTAATTTTTTTTCTTTTCCGCTATACAAAACACTACCTATGTTTCCTGCAAAGAAAAAATCTCTGCCAATTCCAATTGCTCCAATAGAATCCAACTTATCGGCATCAAATAAAATTTTTGCTTCAATGGTTTTGGGTTCGTGGTTATTCCTGTATCTATGCGACAAAATACAATGCAAAATATTTTCTTTTACCTCTTTGTCTAAATCATATTTTTCCAAAATCCTTTCCGCAAGTTCAACGCCTTTTTCAGCATGGCATATTTTTCCCTTGCTTTGCATTTCTTCTCTTCTTCCGATGTCATGCAAATATGCAGCCAATTTTATTACATTAATATCTGCTTTTTCTTTTTTTGCAATTCTTAGGGCCAGATTATAAACCCTTTCAACATGACTCCAGTCGTGGCAGCCGGAAGCTCCAACAAAATATTCTTTTGCCTTTTCTTTTACTTCTTCAATTATTTTATTATTTATCTCCATTTATGACTCTTCTAGAATTATTTTATCTTTAAATTTTCCTCTTTCACTTGCTTTTATATTTTTAACTTTTTGTAATTCTTCTTTATCAAATTTTTTATAGTCAAAAATTGCATCAATAACTTCCAAAATATCCGCCATCTCCTCAATGCTTCCGGCTTCCATAAATTCATTTATTTCTTCCTGCAATTTTTCTTTTAACTTCTGCCAATACTCGGCGTCATTTGCAACATGCGTAATTGCATTTCCTCCTTTGTTTTTTATATATTCCGGAATTTTATCCCTGACCAATTTATTGTATTTCATAAAATTTTTTATTCTCCAATATATTTAAATCTTAAAACTTTTTTGCCGTTCAAATTAACTTCTTCTAAAAACGTCTTTAACGGACGAACCCATAATTCGCCTTCGCCGTATAAAGCTTTATAAACCACAAACTCCTCTTGTGTCTCTGAATGTTTTCCAACTCCCAAAACTTCATATTGCCCTCCTTTATAATGTTCATATTTTCCGATTTTTAATATCATTTCCCTGCAACACAATTATTAAAATCATTTACTTGATTATTGTATATGGTAATATTTTCTTTTGTTTGGCTTGCCAGCGAATTATATTGTTCAACCCATTGGTTATAGTCATCAATCATTTGGCTGTAAGCCGGGGAATCTTGGCCTGTATTATTAATTTCTGTTTTCTTTTCGTCAATCTGCGAAGATAAATTATCTAACTGGATTTTTTCTGAATCAATCTGGTCTTTAAGAGCTGTGTTTGGCTGGCCACAAGTAGACAAGGGTAACCCAAATTCCTGCACGCCAATCCAAACAGTTTGTTTTTGATAAGTTCCTTTAATTATTGCAACGCCAATTTCTGTGTATCTGTTATTCAAAATATTTGCTCTGTGCCCCGGGCTATTCATCCAATCCTGCACAACTTCTTTTTCTGAACCAAAATTTCCCAAAATTAAATTTTCTCCCGCTACTATATAATCGTATCCATAACTCTGAACTAATTTTCCAGGGTCAACGCCCGATGGCGAGGTATGTTCAAAATATTGGTTTTGGAACATGTCGTTGGCTTTAGCTCCAGCTGCCTCATCAAGTTTTGTATTTTCTATCAACGCCGGTAAATTTCCGTTTTCCTGTCTTTGCAAATTTGTTTCTGAAATAATTTTGCTTTGCAATAAAACAACCTGTTTTTCTGACCCCCCTACATTTAAAGGCGGTGGAGCAAATATCTCTTTTCCAACCTGCGAAATCGTTTGTCCAACTTCTGTTTTTTTAAAGGCCTGAACTTTTTTATTTAGCCCATTATAAAAATTTATGGCGTTGTCCTTAAAATAAATTCCGGCACCAAACGCCGCAATAATTAAAATAAAAATAATTATTTTAGATATTTTCATAAATCCATTCTAAATATTCTGCGCTGCCCTTTTCTATGGGCAGGGCAATAATTTCCGGCAATTTATAAGAATGCAGAGATTTTATTTTTTCTTCAATCTCTTCAAATTTATTGCTGATACTTTTTATAATGCAAAGCCATTCTTTTTCTTTTTGTATTTTTCCTTTCCATTTGTAAATGCTTTGGACTGGACCTGCAATCTGCACACATGCGGCTAATCCCTTTTTAACCAAAACATCTGCGATTTTTTCAGCTTCTTTCTTGCTCGCAGTTGTTGTAAAAATTTGTACATACTTTGCCATTTATTTTTTTAGAGTTTATTTTTACCATGTAAAAATTCAAAAAATTTCTGCAACACCAGCATATCTTGTGGTATCACTTTCAATTCGCTTGCTATATCTTGCTCGCTGAACCAATCTCCATACTGTCCCTCGCCAACTTTAATATCATAATCAAAACCATCGGCAACTTCAGTCACAAATACATCTTCTGTCGTTCCATCTATTTCGTATGTGCCAAAATGTTCAAACTCTTTTAAATCAAGATTGAGTTCTTCTTTAATTTCTCTTTTCAGTGCTTGTTCTGGAGTTTCGTTCTCTTCAGCATGTCCGCCGAAAAAACCAAGATACTCGGGCCAGTTAGCTGCACCATGAGGTTCTGCTTCGCGCTTTTGCAAAAAGACAAAAACTTTATCCCCTTTAATTCTATATGGTATCAAGTCCGAAACCCTTCTTTTGTTCTCACTTTCAACTGATTCTTCTTGTTCTTGCCGAGATTTTTTTTCCATAAAATTATTTTTATTTTTTCTGAGCCATTAATCGTTGATGCTCTTCGGTGTTTAGCATTCCGCATTTTTTCCACTTTTTGCCCGAACCGCAGGGGCATGGCGAATTACGGCCGATTTCTGTTTTTCCCGATTCAACGGCTTGCGATTTTGGAATAAATTTTTGCGGGGTACCCTTTGGGTCAGGCGCGCCAGCTTTTAAAATATTGTCTGCGATATTCGCATCAATAGTTGCCAATAATTGCCCAAATGCTCTGTGGCCTTCATTTTTATATTCCACTAAAGGATCTCTGCCGGAATAAGCGCGCAAACGCACAGAATCCCTGATATGGTCCATATAAGACAAGTGTTCCTGCCAGAGCATGTCCGAAACCCGCAAACAAACAATTTTTTCCATTTGCCGCATGTTTTCTTCTCCAATCTCTTTTTCTTTTTCTTCGTATTTTTCTTTTGCAATTCCGGCTTTTTCAAAAATTTCCAAGACCTTTTCTTTCAAATTATCTGATTCCAAAAAGTCCTTTCTTTTTTTGTAAATTATTTCTCTGTGTTTATTTAAAACATCGTCGTACTCTAAAAGATGATGGCGCGCATCAAAATTAAATCCCTCAATTTTTTCCTGCGCGCCTTCAATCGCCCCAGAAATCATGCCGGCTTGAATTGGCTCGTCTTCAGGAACTTTTAAAGCAGTCATTAAATTTTTTATTTTGTCTCCGCCAAAAATTCTCATCAAATCATCTTCCAAAGAAACAAAAAATTGCGTGCTGCCCGGGTCGCCCTGCCTGCCTGACCTTCCGCGAAGTTGATTGTCAATTCTTCTGGCGTCGTGCCTTTCAGTTCCCATAACATGAAGTCCGCCAAGTTTTTTTACTTCTTCTGTAATTTTGGCCGAAGGCGGATTACCACCGAGAATAATATCAACTCCTCTGCCTGCCATGTTTGTGGCGATTGTTACCGCTCCCTTTTTTCCTGCCTGAGCAATAATTTCCCCTTCCCTTTCGTGATTTTTTGCATTTAAAATATTATGAGGAATTCCTTTTACTTCCAATAATTTTCCCAAATATTCATTTCTTTCAACAGACCTTGTGCCAACCAAAATCGGCTGGCCTTTTTTATGCAGTTCTTCAATTTCTTTTATTACAGCTGAAAATTTTCCGTTTTCCGTTTTAAAAACTTTGTCAGCAAAATCCATTCTCACCATTGGCTTGTTTGGCGGAATTGCCACAACGTCCAGTTTGTACACCTTATCAAATTCTTCACCGGAAGTTAGCGCGGTTCCTGTCATGCCGGCCAATTTTTTATACATTCTAAAATAATTCTGGAAAGTAATTGTTGCCATTGTAATTGATTCTGGCTGAACCACAACTCCTTCTTTTGCCTCAACTGCCTGATGCAAACCAGCAGACCATCTTCTGCCTGGCAGCATCCTTCCCGTAAACTCGTCAATAATCATTATCTCGCCATTTTTTACAACATAGTCGCGGTCTTTTAAAAACAATGCCTTGGCTTTTAATGCCGACTCCAATTGGAATGTGGTTGTAATATCATTTTCCAGCCAGGGATCAAATCCCAAATTTTTTACAATTTTATTTTGTCCCTGCTCCGTAAAAGACACTGATTTCATTTTTTCATCAAGTTCATAATCAGAGACATTTTCCAAATGAGATATAATTTTTGCAAAGTTATAATATTTTTCTGTTGCTTCTTCCGCCTGTCCAGAAATTATTAATGGCACGCGCGCTTCATCAATTAAAATTGAATCAACTTCGTCAACAATCACAAAATTGTGCCCTCTTTGAACTTCTTCTCCCGCCTGATAAACCATATTGTCCCGCAAATAATCAAAACCAAATTCGTTGTTGGTTCCATAAGTTATATCCGCCGCGTACGCCTCTTTTCTTGAAACCGGTTTTAAATAATCTTGCACAACTTTAAAATTTCCCATCGCATCTCTTTCTTTGTCTTTTTCTTCATTTTTGTAAGTGGCGTCATAAACATATCCGGATTCATTTACAATGCAACCTGCGGTCAAACCCAAAGCGTCATAAATCTGCCCCATCCAAACCATATCTCTTTTTGCCAAATAATCATTCACAGTTACAATATGAACTCCTTTCCCCTCAAGCGCATTCAAATATGCCGGCAAAGTTGCTGCCAATGTTTTTCCTTCGCCAGTTTTCATTTCAGCAATTTTTCCCTGGTGCAAAACAATTCCGCCAATTAATTGTGCATCAAAATGGCGCTGATTCAAAGTTCTTTTTGACGCTTCGCGAACCAATGCAAAAGCCATTGGCAAAATTTCTTCCAAGGTTTCATTTTTAGCCAATCGTTCTTTTAATTCTTTTGTTTTATTTTTTAAATCTTCCACAGATAATTTTTCAAAATCTTTCTCAAAAGAATTTATTTTTTCAACAATTGGCTGGAGATTTCTCACAAACTTTTCATTAGCATCCCCAAAAATTTTAGATAGAATTGACATTATGGTATTCTATAATACTATACGAAAAACCGCATTTATTCAATGTGGTTTAGGTATATTTTGTATTAAAATTAGGGAACGAAAATTGCGGCGGCGATAACGGTTGTCCAAAGCCCATCTTTGTTCGCCTGGGCTGACTGGGTTATATTTGTTGTGTTAACTATTTTGTCTGACATTTTAAAGACCTTTTCTTTTTCATCCCAGGCAGAATTAGGGTCAAACTCAACGCCCAAAGTTGTTGCCAGCATTGTGGCTGCCAAGTCCTCTGCGTAATCGCCGGCTTTTTCGTCTGTCTCTCCAAATGGATGATGCTCTGACAAATATCCGTATTGTGATTCTTTTTCAGCCGGCACTGCGCATCCGATTGAAGCTGCAACCAAACGATTTGGCTCGTTGGTGCTGTTTCGCGCCATAACGCAATGAACAATCTCCCCTGCCGTTAACAACTCCAGGCCTTTTTCTTTTGTAATTTTTTGGCATCCCGGCGGCAAAATACTGGAAACAGTTACTAAATTAAATTTCTCAATGCCAGCATCCCTGAACGCCATTTCCAAAGACATCAGCTTTTCTTTAGCAACGCCCACGCCTTTTGTAAAAAACATTTTAGTTGGAACCATAATTTTCCGTTTTAGATTTTTTTTGTATTCTGCGATTTTTATCAATTTTTTTAACTTTATATTTTTCAATTTCCAATTTTAATTCGTCTTTTGCTTTTACAATGGCTTTCTGCAAATCATCTGTCCTCGCCCACGAAACAATTTCTCTTCCAGGCAGATAAACTCGCGATTTTACTCTAAAAATATCTCCTTTTCTGTGATGTTCTGTTTCTTTTTCCACTTCAATAAAGACCTCGGCTAATGTTTTTCCTATTTCATCTTCGCGCTTCAAAATATCAATAAATTTTTTAAGTCCAAAAAACTTTTTTTCAATAAAATTTTGCATCTCTCCGGTTAACTCTAAATTTTTTGCCTTGATTATGATTTTCATAATATTTGAACTTCGGTTTCTAAATTTATTCCGAATGTCTTTTTAACTTTTTCTTTTGCCAGTTTCATTAATTTTAATATATCTTTTGCTTTAGCTCCGCCGAGGTTGATTATAAAATTAGCATGTTTTTCAGATATCTGGGCATTACCTATTTTTTTTCCGGCCAAGTTGCATTTTGCGATTAAATATCCGGCAGGTATGGTTCCTTTTTTGTTATATTCGTTTAACTCGGGGAATTTTTCCAATAATTTTTTATTTTTTATTTTTATCTCTGGGTTTATAAAAGTTGAACCGGCAGAGGCAAAATCTATTGGGTGCCTGGTTTTTCTGTATTCCAAAAATTCCTCAATTGTTTTTTTTATTTTATTCTTATCTTTCTTTTGAAACTCCAAAACAGCCGAAACAATTATTAAATTTTTATTTTCTTTGAAGATGCTGTTTTTTAAGGAAAACTGGCATTGCTTTTTTGAAAACTTTTTTATTTTAAGGGTTTCGATATTTATTGCCTCAACTTCTTTTACCACGTCAGAAATTTTTATTCCAAAGGCCTGGGCATGGCCATATATGGAACCGCCAACTGTGGCTCCCGGAATTCCGGCCGCCCACTCTAAACCCGAAAGCCCATTTTCAGCTGACAGATAAGCTAAATTTGCTAAACCCATTCCGGCTCCGACAATGGCTTTATTCCCCTGAAAATTTATGCCAGAAATATCTATTTTTATTACCAAACCATTAAAGCCATTGTCGGAAATTAAAAGATTGCTTCCTCCGCCCAAAATCAAAACAGACAATTTAAAGTCATTGGCTGTTTTTAGCGCAAAAATCAAGTCGTCTTTTGTTCTTGCAACAAAAAAATATTTAGCTGGCCCGCCAATTTTATAAGTAGTAAAATCCTCCAGCAAAACATTTTTCTGAATCCCGGGTAATTTCTGTAAAATTTTATCTGCCATTTAAAATGCTGTTTATTTTTGTTCTTGTGAGTGGACCAACATATCCTGTTTGGCTAATTCCATATTTTGCTTGGAACTTTATAACTGCTTGTTTGGTTAGGTTTCCAAAATTTCCGGTAACAAAACCTCCAGGATAAATATCTGTTCCCTGATTTTTCAAAAATTGCTGCAGGCAGTTGACCTCGCCACCGGTCATGCCAAAATAAAGATTATCGGTTATCTGCGGACAACTAATGGTCGGGCTTGCCTGCACTCCTTGTTTTTGCCCTAAAAGAGCTGCTATTTGTTTTTTTAAAGAATCAACCTGCGCCAAAAGTTTTTGCATCAACGTTTGGTCTGTTCCTGAAGCATTTCCTGCAATTGAAACTGTAAAGGTGTAAGGATAAATAAGGTCTGCGCTGTCAAAACCAGAAACTTGTGTCTGCAAAGAAGGGATAATAATTAATGATTTGTATTTTGTACCAAAATTCTGGATGCTAATTTCGCCTTTTCCGTTGTTGTCGAGTTGTAAAAATTTTACTGAATAATTATTACTTGTATCGTAGACAATATACGGCACCTGAAAAGTAAGTCCAGCCAGGCTTGAAAAATCTAATTTTAAGTTTCCGCCTCCGCCAATAATTTTTTGCCAATTCCCTGACCAGTTTTTAGTAACATTTGTTGCAGATAAAGAGGTGTCGCCTGTTAATGGCAAAAAAATAAGGGTGGGGCTTATTCTTAAATCGCTGAAATTTTTATTTAAATAACAATACTCTGAATTTTGAGAACAATCATTAAGCACTAATGTTATCGTCCAATTGGTAAAAATTTGCGCAAAATTCTCTTTAGCGCCGCTCTTTAAAAGAGCTTCATTTATGCTTTCTATGCCAACTGCTTTGGACTTTAAGGAGCCCGATAAAATATTTATGCCGTAATGGTCAACCAAATAATGCATGAATAAATTTACACTGGCGTAGTCATATTTTGTGCCGCTCCAGTCGGTTATAGAATCCGAGGGATTCTCTATAAAATCTTTGACTCTTTGCTGCAAATTGCCGCCACCATATTTATTATCGTATCCTAAAATCGTTGAAGCATAATCAGCTCTTGCCTCGTTTAACCATGTATCCTCTTCAACTCCAAAAATTTTATTTTTTTGGTTGAAAGTTATCAGGTGCACAAACTCATGCCCCAAGACAATTTTTATATTGGGATCATCAATATTAGAAACAGATAAATACACCATTTCCCTTTCGTTAGAGTCGGGCAGCTGAAGTTTGTCATATTCATCCGTTTCTCTAAAATACCCTCCTTCGGTGCTATTCATCAATTCAAATAAAACAGTAATTTTGTTGTCTTTATCTATGCCCGGATTCCATTCTGAGCCGAAAGCAGAGGTCAAGATCGGATAAATATTGTTATCAAACTCATCGGATAAATTATCTAAATCAGCCAAAATTTCATTTTGCTTCGCCTGGGTTTCGGAATCCCACCACGGCTTCTCAACATAAAAATATAATTTTGAACTTATTTTTATCAAGGTAGCTGGTATCTGCGTTCTGCCCGAAGCGTCAAAATTTTTATCTACATTAAAATTAACAACGTCGCCTACATTGGCGGCATGAACAGTGCCTGCTGTTAAAAACAAAAAAAGTCCGGCAATAAAAATTATTTTTCTGCAATTTTTAGAAATATTCATAAACTATATAATTTTTTATTCTATCATAAAAACAAAATTACCAGAAAAAAAGTTTCATTGTTTTAAGGATAATTTCCAAATCCAACAATAAAGAGTGATTTTTAATATAGTATAAATCGTACTCAAACTTCTCTTTTGCCTCATTTATTGATTTAGATGCTGGAAAGTTAATCTGCGCCCAGCCAATAAGCCCGGGCTTTATTAAATACCTTTGTTTATAAAAAGGAATTTCTTTTTCAAAAACTTTCGCTAATTCCGACCATTCCGGCCTTGGTCCCACAAAACTCAAGTCACCCTCTAGAATACTCCATGACTGAGGCAGCTCGTCTAAATGAATTCTTCGCAAAATTTTTCCAACCCCAGTAACATTGTTCTTGTTTTTTTCCCGCCAAATTTTTTTATCCTGATTTTTGTCGTCTTTCATCGTTCTAAATTTATGGAGTAAAAACAATTTTCCATTTTTACCAACTCTTTTTTGAGTATAAAAAATATTTCCCTCAGAATCAATTTTAATCGCAACCACTATGAAGGGAAAAAAGATAACGAACAACAACAATCCCACCGAAGACAAAATAATATCAAATAATCTTTTCACAATCTGCTCTAGCTTGTCTTCGGGCTTTGAAATTTTTTGTAAAAACCATGCTTCGTCCAATTGCTCCAAAGAAACTTTTTTTGTTATAAATTCATAGAGGTCGTTAAAATCAATGTAGTTTAATGTCAAGGGCAGGACTGAAAAAATTTCTTTGATTAAATCTTTCTTTGAATAAACGTCCACGGCCAGCAGAACGGAATTTACTTTTTTCTGTAAAACTATATTTTTTAATTCTTCGGTATCAGAAACAAAAATTTCTTTCGGGATAAATTCTGGAACCTCAGAACTGTCAGGACAAAAAATGGCTGAAACTTCATAACTTCTGTTTATTTGGGGCATTATTTCTTTAAGTTTTAGACAGTTTCCGATTATAATAATTTTATCTTTTATTCCTTTGGCTTCCAAAAATAAATTAAATACATATCTCCAGCAAACAAATAGAATATCAAAAATTACAACATCTAAAATAAGAATTGTTTTGGGCGTTATGTCTGGCTGCGGCCGGAAATAAAAATACGCTACGCCCGATAAAAAAGCCAAAACAGAAAAAATTGCCAAGCTAAAGAAGAAATCTATCGGTTTTTTAAAAAAATGCAGGTCATATAAGTTTAAAACGAAAATAACAATAAGCCAGAAAACGTACAGAATAAAGAAGCTGTAAAAAAAGCTATCAAACTTTAAAGCAAGGTGTCTGTTTCTCACAGCCAACGCTAAAAAAAGTGCGGCATACACAATAAAAATATCGCCCAGAAAAAGAATCATCTTTAAAAATTTATTTTGTCCTCGCATATTATTTTATTTGTTTTTCTATCCATTTATAGGTTTTTTCTAAACCTTCTTCTAAAGAAATTTTGGGCGCCCAATTCAAAACTTTTTTACATAAAGTGTTATCTGAATTCCTTCCTCGTACGCCCTGCGGTTTATCCAGCAAATAATTTTTATTTATTTTTTTACCAGCAATTTTTTCGACAATATCAACCATTGCATCAATGCTTATCAGGCGGTCAGAGCCAATATTCAACGGCTCCTTAAAATCTGAATTCATGAGCTGAAAAACTCCTTGAACGCAATCATCAATTAAGCAAAACGATCGCGTTTGCTTGCCATCGCCCCAAATTTCTATAGTGTCTCCATTTTTTGCAAGAGCTATTTTTCGGCAAATGGCAGCCGGGGCTTTTTCTCTGCCGCCATCATAAGTTCCCTCTGGTCCAAAAATATTATGAAATCTGGCAATTCTTACTTCGTAAAAATCTCTGTAGCTTTTATACAATCTTTCTGAAAATAATTTTTCCCAGCCGTATTCATTGTCTGGATCCGCCGGATAGGCATCGCTCTCTTTTAAGGCAACCAAATCTGGCTCTTCTTGTTTATATGTAGGATAAATGCAGGCCGATGAGGAATAAAACAATCTCTTGACTCCATTCCTTTTTGCGGCCTCTGCAGTATTTGCGTTTATGCACACATTGTCATAAAGCACATCAGAATTATGAAAAGTTATAAAACCGATACCGCCCATATTCGCAGCCAAAGCATAAACTTCATCAATGCCTTCTGCGGCTTTCAAGCAATTTTCTAAAAATCTTAAATCAAGCAGTAAAAATTCATCTGCCTCATTTTTGGGGGAATATTCAGGTTCTTTGATATCAACTCCCCTCACCCAATAACCTTTTCCTTTCAAAAACCTGACTAAGTGATGCCCGATAAATCCTCCTGCTCCTGTAATTAAAATTTTCTTTTGGTTTTCCATACTAATTTTCTTTTATTTGTTTTATAATTCCTGTTGAAGAAACTCCTTTTAAGAAATCCGGCACAATTCTTTCAACCAAAATTAATTTAATACCGAAATTGTCGCACATTTTCTGCTTCTCTGCAATATTGGAATCGTCATTATTTAAAACAAAAATATCCGGCCTTAGGTTTTTGGCAATATCGTAGAAATCAATTTTGCCTTTCTTCATATTTCCTGCTTCACTGCCCAAAATTGCGTAATCTACGTTTTCAATTGATGCTACTAAATAAACCCTGTTGTTTTGCGAGCTCACGGGGCGACCCGGACCTTTTAGTTTCTTGATTGCACTATCGGAGCCGACAGCAACCACCAAAACATCTACCAGCTCCCTGCACTGCTGAAAAAATACCGCGTGGCCTGAATGAAAAATATCGAAACAGCCGGAACAGAGTCCGATTTTTTTGCCCCTATATTTTTTTCTAAGCCCTTCTAAGCCGGCAAGGCCAACAATTTTATCAAACACTTTGTTCATTCTTAAATTTATCAAAAAAAAATGACTTTTTCAACATAAAAGGCTCTTGTCAAAAATTTTCTAAAAAGTCTAATCCGGCACTATCGCCATCCAACGAATTTGAAGAATATACATTTATTTTCGTGGGGGCCTTGCTGGTATTATGGATAGCGAAATATCTAACCTTTTTAACTCCCTGTTTCCTAAGATATAAGCCTGCCTTAACCAGGGTATTACCCGTGCTGACAATATCGTCTGCCACAATAAACAATCTGTCCTTGTTCTGCAATATCTTTTTAAGGTTCTGCTCGTTAAGCGGCTGAATCTCTACCCGTGTCGGAGAAATTCTTTTTTTGCAGAGCACAACATATTCTAACCCGCCCCTTTTCGCCAAGTTCATTATTTTCTTTGAGAAGCCATCATCAGGGGAAACCAATACGGGGTCTTCGCCTAAAGATTTTAAATATCTTATTATTGAATCTTCTATATCAAGTAAAACAATGTTTTTAAAATTCAAATATTTCTTCACTTTTTCTAAATTATGCGGATACAATAAGTAAACTTTCCTGGCATGCTTGTTGAACTGACTTATTATAAAGGATAACTTGTCAATTTCGTCTTCACCAACCGGACAAGACCGCATATACGGCAAATATGGTAAAATCAGGTCTGTTTTCTTTTTATCAGCAAATTTATCCAGCAGACAAAACAGATTGAATAATTGTTCATCGAAACTTTTCCTTTTATCAAATTTAAAATAAATGATATCAGCAACCTTCGGCCTTCCATTAGTAAAAAGTTTTTGCTCTCCATCTGGATACTGCTGGGTAGCTAAATACAAAAAACTGCCGCCAACCTTTCTAAATATTTTTCTACCATCAGGTTTTGAATTGCTTATAAGCATCGTTTTAGAATTTCCCGTAGAATGCCTCATCGGCCATTTCGAGAAACTGTTTGTCTTTGTGGTTATCCCCATAAGCATAAAGATAATAATTTTCTTTGTTTGGATACTCTTGAAGCAATCTTTTAACTTTTTCTTCTTTGTTGCAATTTTTTGTCCTGAATTTCCCCGTCAGAATGCCGTTTTTTGCTTCTGTGGCAGTGGCAATCACTTTTTCAAAATCATTTTTTTCTGCCCATGGTTTTATCCAATCTTCAATAGATGCGCTCACAATTACAAGCTTGTGGCCCTGCTGCTTATGCCACTGAATTTTTTGAAAAGCCTGCTTTTTTATCATCTGCGGCAACCGGTTTAAAGAATAATTTTTGCAGAGTCTAGCAAAAGTATCTGCCGACATTCCCTTGAAAAAAATAGAAAAAATTTTTTCTTTGGCTGAATCGCTAGAAATTATTTTAGAAACAAATAATAACAACACAAACATTGATTTTATTCCTCCAAAAAACGCTCGCTTGGAAGAGCAACTATACAAAATAAAATCTAAAAAAGTGTCTTTTTTTACAATTGTACCGTCAAAATCAAACGCCGCAATAACGAATTTCATACTAATTTTTTTTGTATATAATCACATAATCACCCGCCAGTTTTTTAAAAAGTGCGACAATAATCCTGTTAGAACAAAAATCGGCAGGATCATAATAAAATTCCTTAACTACGCGATAATTATTTTGAAACCATTCTTTTTCTTTTTGAGACATCACATAACCATAATAGAGGGCTAGAGTCTGAAATATATCATAATTATGTTCTACAATGAATGTTGGTTTCTGGTCTTTCAAGTAAGGCATAATCCATCGAGAGCCATATTTTTTCTCATAGTCAGTTACCAACGGAGAAGCTAAGCCATCTATATCGTGGGTATACCTTTCGGAAAAAAAAGGTATATAACCAATATCGCCAGTCATGATGCTGTCATTGCTCGTAGAAATAGATTTTATATATCTGCCAATGCTAGCCCTATAACAGTTATCGCGAAGAAAACCGTTAAAATCAACCAGCCACTGAACAATTAAAGAAAATGAAAGAATAACTATTCCGACAAGAACTGCGATATTAAAAAGCTTCCTCCCATTCAATTGTCCTAAAAATATAATAAATCCCGATACAATTAGAAAAAAAATAAAAAACGAACTGGGAAACAAATACCAAGGGAAAATAAGTTGTCCAAAAGAATACAGAAGTGGTATTAAAAATATTATAATCAGCATTGCTATCAAAACATTTTTTAGCGCCGAACTTGCTTTTTGAAAATTTTTTATTGCGAAGTAAATGAAGACAATAAAAGAAACTGGAATAAGTGGAATAAAATATTTTCCAGAAAATGGTATAAAAAGACTATAATCCCCCACAAACACCTGCTTCAAGGCTGCAAAAAATCTTGCCAGCGAAAAATTACCCACCATTATAGACTTTGCAATTATGGTTTGGTTTAAAAATGAACCAAAATATAATTTGTTGAATAAGAAGAATGCTAAGATCCCAAACATACTGATGAAAAAAATTTTGTAATCAAATTTTTTATTCTTCACAAATACAAATAATATTGGCATTAAAATAAAAACTGCCCAATCGGGACGGACAAATGGTATTAAAAACAAAGCACTATAAGTAAAAAAATCTGCCTTTTGGGTGTAAATCCATTTGAAAACAATCACAATTAAAAGAATTAAAAGAGGGGTCTCCATTCCCCTGTTGCTTATCACAAGAGATATGGGCATTAATGATGAAATCCCCCAAACCAATAATCTGCGCTTCAAATCTGAAAAAAATAAGGATGATAAGATATAAAGGCCGCAGAGAAATATTACAAAATTTACAAACATTATTGCCGGAATGAAAAAATTACCGAAAACAAGACGAACGGCGGCTATCATAAAAACATATAAATGAGAAGTGCAGGCGCTTACTTTTTCTCCGTTGTTAAATCCATACACTCCGCTATCAGCCAAATTCTGACCGCATCTAAAATATATATATGCGTCATCTTGGATGTTGCCCGTCATATAAAAGGGAATATGTATCAGAACAAGAGCAACACCCACGCATAAAATCAAAAACAACGAACGATGCTTAATAAAAACTTCTTGTAATATTTTCATATTTAAAAATATTTAATTTCTTTAGAAAAAATATTTTGCTATTTTTAACGCCCCTTGCTTCCAGGGCGTCCTATGAGATATGCCTGATTTATTCTTAAAATTTTTGAGGTTATCTACATACCATCTGTAATTTCTAATCAAAGAATCTTTGTTGGAATACTGCGGTTTATATCCTAAAACTCTTTCGGCTTTTTCAATGGACACAAAACTGTCTTTGCCCGCAGTTTCATAAACCCATTTATAAAGGGGCGACAAATGTAAAAATTCCAAAATTCGCAACACAAATATTACAGGCCCAGCGGGAAATCCAATAATCTTTTTACCAAACCTTGCCTCATCCAAAACTGCTTGGTAATCTTCTTTCATTGTTGTAAATTCCTTGGCGCCAATATTAAAAGTGTCGTTAACTATATTTTTTTCCCCAGTAATGCATAAATAAATGGCTTGGCATAAATCTTCAACATCTAAAAGCTGATACCTGTTGTTGCCACTGCCTATCATTGGAAAATTTTTTCCGTTGTTTGCCCACTCGTAAAATAATGAAAAAACTCCCAGTCGTTCGGGCCCTATAAAAGATTTGGGTCTAATAATCGGAATGTACATTCCCTTTCCGCGGTATTCTTGGCAGATTTTTTCAAATTCAATTTTTGCTTCGCCATAAGGTCCTACTCCCATTAATTTATCGGTTTCTAAAAGCGGATGATGGTCGGGTATTCCATAAACAGCCGTAGAGGAAATGTTTATAAACCTGTCAACTTTATTCTTAAAAGCCGACTCTAAAACATTCTTTGCGCCAATAACATCTATATCATAAATTTGTTTTTTAGAATAAAGGGGCAGCGCAGCCGCGGCATGAACAACAATATCAATTTCCTCCATGCTTTTATCAACTATTTTTTCATCCCTTATGTCTCCTAAAACAATTTCTATTTTATCTTTTTCCGGATAATCAAAATCGGCAATATCCAAAGAACGAACCTTATAACCCCGCCTCAAAAGATAACGAATCAGATTGATTCCCAAAAATCCTGCTCCGCCGGTAATCAAAATTTTTTTATTCATTCGATTCAGCTTGTTTAATAAACACAAATTTTTTATCAAGATTATATTTTATAAAATACCCTATCAGCAGACCGATCAATGCTCCCAAAAATTTTGCAATTTCAAATTTTAGAAACCAATTAAATAACAGCTCAAATCCCCAGAAAATAATAGTGGTAAAAACGCCCGTTCCGGAATAAAAAATAAATTTCTTAATATTATGCAGCTGGGTTTTTGGCTGGAAATAAAAAATGTATTTTTTATCTAAAAAATACTTTATGAGCAAGCCGACAGCAGTTCCAAGCAATATGGCGATGTAAAGATTAAAAATCCCTTTATAGAATTGCAAGCAAATATATTGTGTAAGAAGGTTAAAAGCTATGGCAGCACACGCGAACAGCGCATATTTAAATATCAGTTTAGCATTGTTCATAAGTAAAAAAATATTCCAGATGAAATAATCCAGCCCAAAACCGTCAATTGTATAAACCTGTCCTCGGTGAAAATTCTCACGGGCGAGCCGTGCCTGCCTTCGACTATTATCGCCTGTATATACCTTAATAATGCCAGGACCACAAAAATTGATGTCAAATATAGATTCCCGCTGTGAACTTTTGCCATTTCAACCGGAGAAACCGTAAACATAATGTAAGAGACAACAACAATCGACGCCATTATCACCGTGGCAATATCCAGATATTCCAGATTATATCCATTGGCAACTTTCCGGGTTTTAATGCCCTTTGACAAATAAATTACATCGTCTCTCCTTTTTGCCAAAGAAACAAACATCGCCATGAAGAAAGTCAATAAAATAATCCACATAGACAGGCTTATACCTGAAGCTTCAGAACCCACAAACAGCCTTATCACATACATTGCTGAAACAGTGCAAACATCAATTATGGCCACATGCTTCAATTTAAAATTGTACAGAATGTTAAGCACTATATAGCCTGCCAGGATATAAAAAGCCTGCAACGCCCAGAAAACGCTTATCAAAAGACCGACCAACAAACAAAATGCCGAAATGTAAAAAGCGGCCTTTGTTGAAATTTTTCCTGAGGCCAGCGGACGGGATTTTTTTCCCGGATTCTGCCTGTCTTCATTAATATCAAAATAGTCATTCACAATATACATCCCGCTCGCCACCAAAGAAAAACCTGCGAAAGCGGCTGTTGTTTTCATAAACAAGCCAGCATCAAACAATTTTTGGCCGAAAAACAACGGGGCAAAGATTAAAAAATTTTTAATCCAATGCTGTGGACGGATTAATTTTATATAATTACCAAACTTATCCATATTCGTATCTGCTTTATATTACCAAAATTTCCGGCAAATTGAAATAAATGATTCCCGTAGGGCTGCTTCGGAGGAAAATTCCACCTCATTTTCCGGAATTTCATAATATAAATGAGGTGAAGAATTTTTGGGCCATATGGTTGGCATTCTGCCCAAATAAGAGGCCCACATGCTGAATGTTGATTTGTAAGAACCGACAAGGATGCGAGATTTACTGAGCGCCAATAAATCAGCCAAGGCCGAGCCAAAGGATACCCTTTCCACATTTTTTTGTTTCAGAATCAAAGCCAGGTCTTCATCGGAGCCGTCCGAAAAAATTTTAAAATTTATATCAAATTTTAATTTACTTCTTAACTCATTCATAACCCACAAAAACCATTCAATTGAAGTGTCCCATTTTAATAATTTAAAATCGCTGCGTCTGATATGCATGCTTACGCAATTGGTAAAATTATAATTCAAACCAGTTTTATGAATATTTTTGGTTATTTTTAATAATTCTTGCCGGATTAAATTATGGTCTCTTAAAATATCTTTGAAAAAATTTTTCATCCCGCAAAATACAAAAATTCCATCTTTATAATTTACAGCTATTTCAGATTTTGGCGTTAAAAGGTAAGGTTCCTCTATTTTTTTCTTTGTGGCCAACAAAAATAATTTTTCGATACCATGAATTGATTCTGGGGGCGTAAGGAATAAATCACTATAAAATCGCGGGTCTGACTCGCCTCTTAAAATCGGGCCTAATTTTATTTGAGGCCAAGTCGGCGCAATCGGCTTTAAATCATATTTTTGATTTGCCACTACAGATCTTGCCCAAGGAAATAATAAGTTACCAAGACCAGAACCTAAAATTCTGAAAAAACCGAAATCATATTTACTTAATTCGACGTAAGAATATAACATACACTTATTCAAAAATAAAAACTTAAAAGCTTCTTTTTAAGAAAATCTCTAAATTTACGGACCGCCGAAACGAAAATTTGAATATCTCTAATTCTTGCCCGAAGATTGAACCCGAACAAAAAATAAGGAGTAAATTTTTTGGCACTTCCCCAGATTAATATCCTGCTCATTGAAAAGCGTTCCGGATTAGACGCAATAATTGCGGCATTTTTTAATTTTTCAGATAATTCTTTTATAGTAAAAGAATCTTTATAACCAATAAAATTCCACGTCACATAACCTCGCGAAGAATTCTTTACTACTTTATCAAAATAATATTGCTGGACAGGCCTTCGGCATTCGCTCAAAGCATAATTACTTATCAACAAATCATATTTTTTACTTCCGTCTAAATCATTTGCAGTAAGAAAATTTAGATTTTGAATATTGTATTTAGATAAATACTTTTTAGTTAGATTCAAAGCCGGCTTAATGTCTACAATAGTATAAGAATCAACAGCAAAAAAATTACAGATAATTCTGCAAAGGCCGCCATAGCCGCCGCCTATTTCAATAACTTTAAATTTTCTAATGTCCCCAAAAAAGTATTTGATGTCGCTTAGAACTTTTATGTATCTCAAAGTTGTCGGCGAAAATTTGCCGTAAATTCCATAATCATAAACGACCGGCCCTCCATATTCATCATTTTTCCTAAATTCATCAAAACTTGCCGCCAATTCCGGTGTTTGTGATAATATCGTATTTAAATACCCCAAACCCTCTTTATACGAAACAATTTCAATGATTTTTGTATAAATCCATTCATTTCTAAAACTATTAAAAATCACATCATCGTTAAAAGCCTTCTTGCAAAGCTCCGGATATTCTTTTATGTCTTCTGATAAGCTTGTAATCATAATTTATAATATATTTTTAACATTTTACCCTTTATAGATAACGCTTGAAATCAATCAATTCAAGTAAAACCAAACAAATAAAAAATGGGCGTTCATTTTCCATTTTTTGCTAAAATTTTAAAATCAAATTGGGTTGGCTTCATACCAATCAATAGTTTTTTTAAGGCCTTCCTCAAAATTTGTTTTTGCCATAAAACCGAATTCTTTTTTTGCCCTTGAAGTATCAAGGGATCTTCTCGGCTGGCCGTCTGGTTTTGTTTTATCCCACTTAATTTCTCTTTTAAAATCCATTAATTTACAAACTAATTCGGCTAAATCTTTTATTGAAATTTCCATCTCTGAACCCAAATTTACCGGTTCTGATTTATCATAATTTTCTGTAGCTAAAATTATTCCCTCAGCGGCGTCCTCAACATATAAAAATCCCCTAGTTGCTTTTCCTGTACCCCAAACTTCTATAAAATTTTTATTATCTTTTTCGGCTTCATAAACTTTGCGTATAAGGGCCGCAATTACGTGAGATGACCCTGGATTAAAATTATCTCCGGGTCCATATAAATTTAATGGCAACAAAAATATTGAATTAAATCCGTACTGCTGTCTGTATGCCTGGCTCTGCACTAATAACATTTTTTTAGCCAAACCATAAGGAGCATTTGTTTCTTCTGGATACCCGTCCCATAAATTTTCTTCCTTAAACGGAACCGGAGTAAATTTGGGATAAGCGCAAACCGTTCCAATCGCCACAAACTTTTTTGCTTTCGCCTGCATAGCCGCATCCATTAACTGGACGCCCATTATTATATTGTCATAAAAAAGCTCGCCTGGTTTCTCTTGGTTAAATCCAATTCCTCCTACTTTTGCTGCCAAATGTATGACAATATCTTGCCCGGCAACGGCTTTTTGACAATTTTCCCATTTTTTTAAGTCCAGTTCTTCAAATGAAGGCAAAAATAAATTTTCTGCGGGAACTTTTCTTTTTTCTAATAAATTTTTGACTAAATGTCTACCCAAAAAACCGCCCGCGCCCGTAATTAAAATTTTTTTGTTTTTTAAATCTAACATTTTAAAATATTTAATCTACTTTCCACCATTTATCAGGAAATTTTTCTTTTATTATTCTGTCTCCTTCCCCCGGAGGAGTCAGGTCTAATCGCCGGAAATCAGAATCAATCATTATTTTAACTAATTCGTCGAATTTAATTTTTGCTTCCCAGTTTAATTTATTTTTTGCTTTCAAAGAATCTCCGACAAGATTTTCAACTTCTGCGGGTCTGAAATATTTAGGATCAATTTCAACATATTGCTTAAAATCGCCCAGGCCGGCATATTGGAATGCTACTTCCAAAAAATTTTTTACTGAATGGCTTTTCCCGGTTGCTATAACAAAATCATCCGGCTGGTCTAACTGGAGTATTTGCCACATTACTTCTACATATTCTGGAGTAAAGCCCCAGTCGCGCTTGGCATCAACATTGCCAAGATAAATTTTCTTTTCCAGCCCCGCCTTAATTTTTGCTACAGCCATGGTAATTTTTCTTGTCACAAATGTCGGTCCCCTTCTGCATCCTTCGTGATTAAACAAAATGCCATTGCAGGCAAAAATACCATAAGCTTCTCTGTACAAACGGGTTAAGTCAAAGGAAAGAACTTTGGCGCAGGCATAAGGACTTCTCGGATGAAAAGGGGTATTCTCGTTCTGGGGCGGCAGATTGCTCCCGAACATTTCAGAGCTGGCTGCCATATAAAATTTTATTGGAAGCTTGGAATTCTTAATCGCCTCTAATATCCTGAGCGTCCCGATGCCATCCATGTCAACAGTTGATTCTGGCATATCAAAACTTACTTTAACGTGTGACATTGCGCCAAGATGGTATATTTCATCTGGTTTTATTTGATTAATTAATCGCTCTAAATTTCCAGTGTCCGAAAGTTCTCCATAGTGCAAAAATAATTTAACATTGTTTATGTGCGGATCCTGGTAAAGATGGTCTATTCTTTCTGTGGTAAAAATACTATCCCATCTTATAATACCATGAACTTGGTATCCCTTATATAATAAAAATTCGGCAAGATATGACCCATCTTGCCCGCAAATGCCGGTTATTAATGCTTTTTTTGTATTCATAAACTTTCTTATTCGTTTAATTTTTTATAATTATCAAAACCAACTAATTCAAGTAAAACCAACCAAATAAAAAATGGAGTGTCTATAAAAACTCTTTTCCATGTTACCTTGGGTTCTTTGAAAAATCGCCACAACCATTCAAAACCAAGATTTCCAATCCATGCCGGCGCTCTCTTTACCTCACCGCTTAAAAATTTGAATGCAGCTCCAACGCCAATTATCACAGGGACATTCAATCTTTCTCTGTGCCTAAATATCCACTTTTCTTGTTTTGGCAGTCCCAAGGCCACCCATAAGACATCGGGGTTTGCCTGATTTATTTTTTCAATTATTTCTTCGTCCTCTTCCTTTGTAAGCTCTCTGAACGGAGGGGAATAACTTCCTGCTATTTTTAAATTTGGAAAATTTTTTGACATTTTTTCCAACGTATCCTCTGTGTCTCCATAGAAATAATTGCTAAAACCTTCTTTATCGGCAACTTTAAAAAATTCTTGCATTAAATCTGTACCCGAAACGCGCTTTTTGATATTAAATCCTTTTAGTCTTGCAAGCCATACTAAAGATATCCCATCTGGAACAAAAAAATCGGCCTGGCTAATAATATATTTAAAATCTGCATGCTTTTCTGCCTCAACTATTCCGTGCATACCGGTAACAATCATCCAATGCTTTTTATGGCGTTCTAATTTAATCCAATCAGATATTTTTTCTACCGCTTCTTTAATTGTGGCAATATTTATTTTATTTCCCAGAAAATCTAATACTGATTCTTTTCCAAAATTATTTTCTTTGCGGGGCAAATCATTCCCCAAACATTGTATATAAGCAATTATGGGAGCCACAAAAAGCCAATCAGCGCTAAAATATGCAACTGATTCAGTAGTGCTCCTGACGGCAAAAAATACTAAAGCCGCGGATAGCCCAATTAAAAATGATTTGTCTTTACCTGTAATATCTGGTCTCCTAAAAAGTTTCAATAAAATTATGAAAGTTAAAACAAAAGCAAGCACAAAGGGAACGGTGCCTAAAATCCCTGCCTGCACCAGTGCTTGTACTATAGAATTGTGCGCCTGCTGGCCATTAAGAAAAAATCTGTCTGCCTGAAAGCCATAACCCACCAAAGGATTGCTTAAGAAAAGACGCCATGCATCCGTCCAAACGCCGCTGGTTCTGCCGCCTAAAGTCATGATGCCTTTGGCGCTTTTAGTGGGTGGCACAGGAGCTGGCACTGGCGCTGGTTTGGTCGCAGGAGCTGGCGCTGGTTTGGTCGGCGAAACACTTGCTGGTTTAGGTCCAATAGCAACTACTGGCTTGGGTTCGGGAACGACTACTGGCTTTTCTGATACGGGTTTTTGGGGCGCAGAAGGGCTCCCTAAAGATATGTGGGGCAAAAAATAAGCCAGAGAATTAAAAGAACTATTGCAGGGAATATTATAAAAAGTTGTGAGAAAAAACAGCAAACAAATAAGACATATGCCAAAAATTGAAATTATATTTATCTTTTTCATCAGCCAAACAACAAAAGTCACCGCGATAATGAACGCCACCATTTCTGTTGACCCTTTTGAAAAAAGAAGAATTAACAAAAAAATAACAAAAAGCAAAAACCAATCGATTTTTAAACGTTTTTTGTTATAAAAGAAACTTACAAGGGCGATTAATGCCATGACCCCGGCATATCTAGCCAATCCCGTAGGCCTTGTTCCTGGTACGCCAAATGTATTTATTTCGGCATATACGCCGCCCCACCCCTCGTAGAGTCTTTGACCGCAAATTAAAAAATTAAGAGTTAATGATGGAATTGCGCCCGGCTGAACCAGAAAAAAAATAAACAAACCAAGAGCTAAAATGCCAGCAATTATCCAATTAATATTGATTATAAAAGAAAGTTTTTTAAAAGGATTTGAATTGGATAAAATAGCTAAAAGTACTATTATAACAGAGCCGTACATGACGCCCCAATACAAAGACATCAAGGGATTCTTAGAAAATACCGAAGAAATTATTCCTACAACAGTAAAAATACTCAATAAACCGAGCGGGGTTGTAAAAAAATTTTTAAACAATGAGCGGTTTTTGAATAAAATAATTATTGATATTATCAATGCTAAAAACGGAAAAAAGTTGCGGATGCCATGGATTGTATCAAGAACATTGTGCAAAAATCCTGGACGAAAAATTGCGGTAATATCTGTGGCATATGCAGCCCAAAT
>JBEKVX010000005.1:0-30207 GCA_049513595.1 Candidatus Staskawiczbacteria bacterium
CATGGCGACACGTTCGCTTGGCATGACGTATCTCTGCAATTCGGTATCAAATGTCGCTTCCTCCTTGGGCGCACGTGGACGCTGGTTTTTAGGACGACCCCTGGCATGAGGATCTGTTCTGTGAGTAGCAGTCATATTATCTCCTCCTGCACTGACGCTCCGCACGTAAAACGGCTAAACAATTCCTTATATTCTCGATTTCGATCCCTTTGCTTGAAACATGGACATTGTATAGGAAGTATTTTAGCGTCCCGGTTGGCATTCATAGCCCATAAAAAATGAAAAAAATATCAAAAGGAAAAAAGTTCAAAGTTCTATTTTTTTGTATTGGCCTTCCGTTTTCCCAATCTTCTTTGCCCTGTTCTGCAAAACTCCCCGTGTCAAAAATAACGCATATTCCTTCAGGGTCTCCAATATAATGAGTGTCCGCTAAATTTTGTTCCTCAGCTCTGCCTAAAATATTAAAATAAACAACCGCGTCTTTTTTTTCTTTTACATTTTTTGCCCAATCTGCCCTGTCAACCGATTTTGCTCTTTTTTGATATGGATTGCCAAGGAGTCCGGATTCTAAAACTTTTCCCAAATTTTGGGGCTCACTGTCAAAAACTCCCTTCAAAACAGAAAAAGCCGTGCCATCAGCATTAATATCCTGAACCTTACCCATTATTGCCTTGACTGCTTCTGCCGGAAGCCCGGTCTCAATTTTTGATTCCTGGCTTTCAAACTCAGGTCCAGTATTTAATTTCGGTTCGCCAATTTCCTCTTGCATAGTTTATTTTTTAAATACAAAAAACTTGTAGCCGCAGAAGTTCCAGATTGCGGTTACTAGGGCGGCCAGGATTATGCATAATTCCTGCCAGGTTTTGAATGCTAGCCCGGTTTTTATTGTACCAAAAAAATTAAATGACACAACATTTATCCCCAATCCAACCACAGCAACCAGAAAAAATTTAGCCATTTCCTTATGCATGTCATTTCGCTCATGTTTTTCAAACGCCCAATGCTTGTCGCAAAAATATTTTACAAAGGTACCGGCAATGAAAGAAGCTGCTTTTGCCAACGAAGAAAATGGAGCGAGCCAAAATATAATCTGAAAAACTTTTATATCAACAACATCTGCAAATGCTCCAGCCAAAGCAAATTTTCCCGCCTGATGCACAAACAGAAATTTCCTTCCTATCTGCTCAACAACCCACAAACCAATTACCGAAAGAACGGGCAAAATAATAAAAAATATCCACCCATATTTACCGAAAAAATCCGCGGCAATCCAAGCAACTGCCAGCCCGCAGATTATTGCAAAAATTATGTCTATTTTTTTCATCTTTCTTATGTCAGCTTACCATAATTGAATTGCTTTGAAAAGTTTGGTAAGATTATCTAACCATGAAAAATTTTTTAGATGACCTAAAATATTTTTTGGAAAAAATTGACTATTACAGAGATGAGTTTCTTTTTATTTTTATAAAACCATACTGGCCAAAAAAAATTACACCAAATCAGGTTACGTGGGTAAGGGTTATTTTAGGCATGCTTTTGTTTGTCCTGCTGTTCTGGCTTGGAGACATAAATAAAATTTTGGTAATTTCCCTTTTCTGCATCGGTGCATTTACCGACCTCATTGACGGGCCGATTGCAAGGGGTTTAAACAAAGTTACAGAATTTGGGGCAATGCTGGATTCTATCGCTGACAGAATTTTAATTTTACCAATTGCTGTCTATAGTTTATATCATTATCACAGGTGGCTGCTGTTAATTTTGCTTTTAGTGGAAATTATGAATGCCATTGCTTCAATATTTTATAAATCAAGGGAAATATATCTTGAATCAAATATTTATGGTAAAACGAAAATGGTATTAATGTCTGTTGTATTTATTGCAATTTTAATTGTCTGGCCTGCCTCCCCGCCCATCCTTTTTATTTATGTTTTGTGGCTCTCTATAATTTTTTCTTTCTTGAGCATTTTTACAAGAATATTGGAACTAAACAGCAAAGGATATATTAAAAACGAAGTAATTAAAAAACAATTAAACAAGTATGAAGATTTATAATACGTTAACCGGCAAAAAGGACTTATTTCAGCCGAGAAAAAACAAAAAAGTAAATTTATTTGTCTGCGGGCCGACTGTTTATGATTATTCTCATTTGGGACACGCCAGAAATTATATTATTTTTGATGCCTTTGTAAAATATTTAAGACACTCCGGCTTTAATGTCTTTTATTTGCAGAATATAACTGATTTGGATGATAAAATTATTGCCCGCGCCAGAGAAAAAGAAGTGACACCAAAGGACTTGGCTTTGGCATTTGAAAAAGAATATCTGCAGAATATGAAACTGCTCGGCGTTGACAGCGTTTCAAAATATGCCAGAGCCACAAGTTATATAAAAGAAATTATCAGCCAGGTTCAACGCTTGCAAGAGAAGGGTTTTGCCTACAAAATTGAAGGCGACGGAATCTATTATGATATTTCAAAATTTAAAAATTATGGCAAATTGGCTGGCAGAACTGTTCTGCAGGCAGAGGACTCTGTTTCCAGAATTGATTACAGCAAAGACAAAAAAAACCGGGGCGACTTTTGCTTATGGAAATTTTCTGCGGAAAACGAGCCACGCTGGCCCTCGCCATTTGGTAAAGGCAGGCCGGGCTGGCACATTGAAGACACTGCAATCACAGAAAAGTTTTTTGGTCCGCAATACGACATTCACGGCGGAGCAAGAGACATAATTTTTCCTCACCACGAAGCAGAAATAAGCCAAATGGAAGCAATTTCAGGCAAATCCCCAATGGTAAAATATTGGATGCATGTTGGATTTTTAACCGTAAATGGCCAAAAAATGTCCAAGTCCCTTGGAAATTTTATTACCATAAGCGATTTTTTAAAAAGATGCCCGGCAAATTATTTAAGATTTTTTGTGATAAAAAATTTGTGGCGCTCGCCGGTTGACTACTCAGAATCAGTAATGATTGAAGTAAAATCAACTGTTGAAAAAATTGAGGAATTTTTGCGAAAAATTAGAAACACGAAATCCGAAGCTAAAAACAATTCTAAAATTTTGGCGAAATTCAAAAAAGATTTTTATGGCGAACTGGACGATGATTTTAATACGCCGAAAGCTTTTGCAGTAATGTTTGAATTTATGAAAAAAGCAAACGAGCTTTTGAATAAAAATCTACTTTCAAAAAAAGATGCCTCCGAAATTTACAAATTTTTTGTTGAAATAAATGACATTTTTGGAATTATTGATTTTAAAAAAACAAACAGAACAATTCCGGCTGAAATTAAAAAACTTGTCAAAGAAAGAGAATTGGCACGAAAAAATCAAAATTGGCAGAAATCAGACGAACTTCGCGCGAAAATTGAAAAAAAAGGATTTTTAGTGGAAGATACAAAATCCGGCCCGGCCGTCAGAAATATCTAAATATTGTAATATCCCCTTGATTTTGCTATGCAGGATGTATAAGATACATTATATCGCTACGCTACGTAAACTTATGGCTAAAGATTTGCCGGATAAACTTCCTCCACAAAATACTGAAGCAGAACAATGTCTGTTGGGATGTTTGATGTTGGACAAAGATGCAATTGTAAAAGTTATTGATTATATTAAAGCCGACGACTTTTATAAAGGAACTCATCAGGATATATTTGGCGCAATGGCGGAACTTTACGAAAGGTCAGACCCAATTGATATTTTGTCGGTCTCTGCCCGCTTAAAAGAAAGAAATAAATTAGAAGACATTGGCGGCTCGACATATTTAACCTCTTTAATTAATTCAGTTCCGACTGCCACGCACGTTTCCAATTACGCAAAAATTGTAAGGCAGAAAAAGATTTTAAGGGACTTAATTTCTGCTTCAGAAGAAATTGGATTGTCTGCGTTTGACGAGGCAGAAGAAGTTGATATTTTGTTAGACAAAGCAGAAAAAACCGTTTTTGGAATTGGACAGCGCTCCTTAACCCAGCAATTTTTGCCAATAAAAGATATTTTATCTGACACTTTTGAACGATTAGACGAACTTTCAAAATATGCAGGAAAATTGCGCGGAATCGCCACTGGCTTCACTGATTTAGATAAAATTTTGGGCGGTTTGCAAAAGTCCGATTTAATAATTTTAGCAGCCAGGCCGTCAATGGGAAAAACATCTTTGGCTTTGGATATTGCCAGGAATGTTGCCATTCACGAAAATAAGCCAGTCGGACTTTTTTCCTTGGAAATGTCAAAAGACCAGCTGGCCGACCGACTTCTGGCTGGAACAGCCAACATTAATTTATGGAATTTAAGAAACGGCCGGCTTACATCGGACGATTATTCGCGGCTTCAGCACGCCATGGGAAGCTTGTCTGACGCGCCATTATTTATTGATGACGCCGGTTCTGTAAATATTTTGCAAATACGCGCCATGGCGCGCCGGCTTCAGGCAAACAAGGGCTTATCGTTAATTGTTATTGACTATTTGCAGTTAATGGAGCCGATGAACAGATTTCAATCAGCTGTGCAGCAGGTAACAGAAAATTCCCGTGCCTTAAAAATACTGGCTAAAGAATTAAATGTGCCGGTGCTTGTGCTTTCGCAATTATCGCGGGCAGTTGAGTCCCGCGTCCCACAAATTCCGCGCCTGGCTGACCTGCGCGAATCCGGAGCAATTGAACAGGATGCCGACGTTGTAATGTTTATTTACAGGGAAGACAAATATAACGAAAACTCATTGAGCAAAAACGTGGCAAAAATTTTAATTGAAAAGCACAGAAACGGTCCGACTGGCGGAATTGAATTATATTTTGACGAGCACAGAGTAAGTTTCAGAAATTTAGACAAAAATGAGTATACAAACGAATCATAATGGACTCAATTGAAAAATTAAAGAATATTTTCAGAAACTTTCCAACGGTTGGCCCAAGAACAGCCGGCCGTTTTGTTTATTATTTAATGAAGTTGCCGAAAGAAAGAATTGACGAACTTATAAATGCAATTACCGAATTAAAAATTAAAACAAAATTGTGCCAATTTTGTTTTAATCCATTTGAAGGCGAGGATAGTTTGTGTTCAATTTGCCAGAATCCATCAAGAAATAAAAATCTGCTCTGCATAGTTGAAAAAGAAACTGATTTGTTGTCAATTGAAAACACAAAAAAATATAATGGGCTTTATTTCATTTTGGGCGGAACCGTTGCAATGCTCAGAAAAGAAGACGTAAATCAACTGCGTCTTGAAGAATTAAAAAAAAGAGTTTTACAGAATAATTTTTCAGAAATAATTGTGGCGCTAAATCCAACGCCGGAGGGCAGGGCAACATCTGTTTTGGTTGAGCAGACAATTAAAGAAATATTTCCGTCCCCCGCTTTTAAAATTACTCACTTGGCAAAAGGAATTCCTGTTGGCGGCGAACTTGAATACGCCGACGAAGAAACATTAGAAAACGCGCTGGAAGGCAGAAAATAATCAAAAAAAACCGCGTTTTACCGCGGTTTTTAATTACCTTTGTCTTTTTCTTTCGGCTTCCCTTACTTGGTGCTCATTCATTCCAAAGTGATGAGCAATTTCGTGCCAGACGGTGTCTGCAACTGCTTTTTTAATATCTTCGGGCTGGATAAAAACTTTTTCAATCGGATTTTTAAATATTGTTATTTTATCTGGTAAAACCTGGCCGTAACCTTCTCTTTTTGTTTGCGGAACTCCCTCATATAAACCGAACAAAAATCCTCCACGCAAGCGGAGCTTTTGTGTTTGAAAAGGAGTTGGGTCATCTTCAATAACTATTTCCACGTTTTTTAATTTTTGCAGAAATTTTTCATCAATGGAGTCAATCCCCTCTTTTACCAATTGTTCGAACTGATCGTAATTCATAAATTTACTTTACAAGCAAAAAAGCGTTTTTACAACGCTTTTTTGCTTTTCTTTATGCTTTTTCTGTTTTTTGAATCGTTGCAATTCTGTTTGCCAATTCTTTTTCTGTCTTGTATCCTCTGCGGATTTTCTTTTTGTTGTCCAACCATTTTTCAATTCCAAAAAATATTCCTGACTTCCACATCCAAAGACCAATTAAAGTTAGCAATAACGGCAAAAAGAATGAGTCAACCCAGAAATTGTTTGTCAATCCAGTAGAAACAGTGCTGGCTCCGTAAACCGCGGTTCTGGTAACAACAACAGAAGCGTTGCTTGTTGGGTTGCTAGCGTTTGAACTTGTTACAGAAACATTATTGTTTAGCGTTGTAGATCCGTAAGCAAAGTTTGAAGCTCCGGCAACCTGCACCTGATAAGTCAATGTTACTGTCTGGCCAGAATATATTGTGTTTAAGTATACGCCAGAGGAAATATTTCCTGTGTAGTTGTAATTATTACCATTGCAATTGTTGTAATTGCTGTTGTTGGTTGTGCAAGCAACAACTAACTGATTATTGTAGGTAAGATTTGCAGGGAGATAATCTCTAACAACCACATTTTGAACATCCTGGCCGCCGGTTGCCTGCAAGGTTATCATAAACATCAAGGTATCGCCCGGAACAGCTGAAGTTGAACTGGCAAATCCAGAACCATTGGAAAGATTTCTGACGGTCTTGTTTGCGGTTAGGTTGCCGGTTGTGCTGGTGCCGTTAAAAGTCGTATCCTGGCCGTAAATTGTTCCGGCATTACATGTCTGAGCCACTGCCCTGAAGTGATAACCGCTGTAATTAGAATTATAGACAGTTATATTTTGAGAAAAAGCACCGGAATAATTTTGTGATACGTGGGTTGTTTCGCTTCCGTAGCTAGTTGTCGGCCCGTACTGAAACCAAACATAACTATTGCAATAATTATTGTTGTTGTTTGAGTTATACAAATAACCGTTCAAAGTTACTTGGTTGTTATAAATATTTGTAGCAGCGTTTGTCTGAACCGAAACATTGTTGTTGTTGTTTTGGCACGAGTTGCCCGAGCATCCGTTGGGACAATATTGTGACTGGCTGCCTTGGTTGCCGCATGAGTCGTACCAATACAGATAGCTACCGACGCATTGCTGGTATGAGTTTTGAGTGCAGTTGTTTCCCGAGCAGCTGCCGCCGTTGCAGGTCTGGTTGCCTGAGCAGGTGGTCTTTAATTGCGGAGCCGAAGAGCTAGAGCAGTAGGAGGTTGCTATTCCCGGGTTGGTGCATGTCCAGGCCAGATAGTTTTGATAAACATTGTTACCCTGGCAATACGGGCTGCCGGTGTATGAATTAGTTCCGCAATCTGTGTTAGCTGAACAAGTGATGTTCTGGTTTGAACAGCTGCCGTTGCTGCAGGTTTGGCTACTTGTACAAGTGGTCTTCAGCTGAGCTGCGGTGTTGTTTGAGCAGTATGAGCTGGCTGTTCCTGCGTTGTTGCAGGTGTATGTGATATAGTTTTGATAAACATTACCGCTTTGGCAGAAAGGCGAACCAGTGTATGCGTTGGTTCCGCAGTCAGTGTTGGCTGTACATGTTATTGTCTGGTTAGTGCACGAACCATTAGTACATGTTTGGTTTCCTGTGCACGTGGTTTTTAATTGAGGAGCTGTGTTGTCTGAACAATAAGATGTTCCGGTTCCTGCGTTGTTGCAGGTGTATGTGATATAGTTTTGATAAACGTTTCCACCCGAGCAATACGGAGAGCCGGTGTATGCGTTAGTGCCACACTGGGAATTTGTGGTACATGTTATTGTCTGGTTGGTGCACGAACCATTGGTACACACCTGGTTTCCTGCGCACGTGGTTTTTAATTGAGGAGCTGTGTTGTCTGAACAATAAGATGTTCCGGTTCCGGGATTATTGCAGGTGTAGGTTATGTAATTTTGGTAAACGTTTCCGCTTGAACAATATGGCGAGCCGGTGTAGGTGTTGGTACCGCATTGTGAATTAGTGCTGCAGGTTATTGTCTGGTTGGTGCACGAACCGCCAGAACATATCTGGTTCCCCGTACACGTTGTCTTTAATTGCGAAGCTGTGTTGTTTGAGCAGTACGAACTTGGTGTTCCTGCGTTGTTGCAGGTGTATGTGATATAGTTTTGATAAACATTGTTGCCTGTGCAATATGGTGAGCCGGTGTAGGTGTTGGTGCCGCACTGAGTGTTGGAGCTGCAGGTGATTGTTTGATTTATGCACTGAGCGTTCTGACAAATTTGATTTGAAGTGCATTGCTGATAAAGAGTTCCTTGAACTCCGCAGGAATCAAAATTGTACACAGCGTTACCGACGCATGCTTTGGTGGCGTTTGGGGTACAATTATTTACGCACTGCGCGTTCTGGCAGGTCTGGCTTGAAGTGCATTGCTGCACCAAACCTTCTTGAACATTGCATGAGTTAAACCAATAAACAGCGTTGCCAACGCATTTTTGAGAAGCGTGCGTGGTGCAGATGGTAGAAGGTGTTGCTGTGACTGTAAATACAACGTCGTTGTAGTCAAAGTCAGCATACGGATATCCCATATCTTCAAATCCAACTTGCCATTGATTTGTGTTAATTTGAGTTACATCTGCGTGTATATGGCCGTCAGAGTTGCTTGAGGCAGAACCCGAATACCAGGTAGCGCTGGTGCCGCCTAGGGTATCGTAGAATATCAATCCTGTGCCGGATGAAAATTGACCGACATTAATTACGGTTCCGTTTCTTGTGACGCGACCAGTTCCAAGGTAAATATTTTTTGGAGAAGATAATCCAAAAGGATCTGAAGCGCCAGAACACGCGGCATTCAAAGTTACTGTTACCGTGCTGTCTTGCGCCAAGACAATGCTTGCCGTGCTTGGGTTGCTTATTGTATTATGCGAGCCGTCCGTGCAATTTGTGTTCACAAGTGCAAAAGCCGGCGCCGGGGCAATTATTGCAGAAAACAAAATTGCCGAGCATAAAACCAGACCGCTGATTACGAATATCTTTAAAAATGTATTCATAGATTTTTGATTATTAATAATTTAATTATTTTTGTAGTATGGTGAACCTTATCATAGTTCAAAGCAAATGTCAACCCTTCGCCCAATTTTTGAACCCTTTCTTAGTTTTCTGACAAATGTTCTCTAAATTGGGTGAAGGGCCAATAGATGATGCTAGTCGTTTTGGAGTGTTGCGGAAACGGCGATTCTTTGATAGTCCTTTCCTGGCGGCCAACAACTGATTAATGTTAAAACGTTATTGCTGGCAGCTGTCTTATCTGTCGGCACATCTGCTCCTCTTTTAATAATGTTTTTTTGGCTAACGATATAAGTGTACTGCTTATTGTTTAAGTCAATTGATATGATATCTCCCGGAACTAACTTATCTAAATCAGTAAAAGCCCAATCGTGTTTTATGTGCGGCCAGCCAGGAGGAGCCGAGTGCCCTAAAATTACAATCTGACCGGTCTCGCCGGGATAAACTGAGCCAGGATAAAAAACAACCCCTAAATCAAGGTCTTTCATAAGAGAACTTTTATCTGTGCTGTCTGCAAAAACAATTGGAAGAAAAAGAGATAATTTAGGAACTTCCAATGTGTTTTGTTTGTCTGTATAATTTGTTGTTACATTTTTGGGGGTACCCTGTGGGTCCTGAGCGGCACCCGTTACAGGTTGAACTGCAACCTTGGTGTCCTGACTATGATTCGGATAAAAGTAAGCATTCATGGTAGAAGCATCTATAGACGGATAAGGATTAAAAAAATCGCTTACCAGGCCAGAAACCTCCTGGTAGTTAAAAATCCAGGAAACATCATTCCAGTTTATAATCAGAAAACTTGCCAGATATATCAGCACAGCTACTTTAAATATCTTTTTTGTTTGATCTTTGTCCATTTTTTTAAATTATTATTTGATGCGGAATAATTGAAATTATAAACTCTTTATTTAACAACGTAGCTAATGACAATAATATTACAATAAGAACCGACCTAAATACAAGCTCTTTTTTGAATTCGAAATTAAAATTGAAAAATATCAGGGCAAGCAATAGACCTATCACAACCAAAGAGACGCCATAAATGACATCCTGCAACCAACCATCATAATCGTATAAAACAGAACTCATAATTTTGTAATAAACATTTGAACTTCCTGTCTTGGCATTTTCTATGGCGACATTAGATTCTGTTGATTGCGACAGAACTTTTTCATTTGTGCCTGCGGCTGGCGCCGGTTCATTTGTTTTAACAACGGGTTGTGTTTTCGGCTGGGCTGCAACCTGTTTTACCGGCAGGGGTGCCTGCTGGACCGTACCAAATTCCTGCACAACAACAATTGCATTGTTTGAACCGAATCCCTTCAACACAGCTGTGCCTATTTCTTTATAATTAGGATTTACAATATTTGCCTTATGAGACGGAGAATTTAACCAAGCGTTATAGACCTCCTCTGAATCAAAGAATCCAATTGCTAAATTTTCGCCGGCATATTTATAATTGTAGCCCGCCTGCAGAAACCAGTACCAAGGCGTAACTCCTGTCGGGCTTGTATGAGCAAAATAATTATTTGCCACCATATTTTCTGCTTTTAGTTGAGCTGCCTGGTCTAACTTTTGGTTATCGACTAATGGCTGCAAACCAAAAGATTGCCTTGTCTGGTTTACAAAATTTTCAAGAGTTGCCTTTGTTATGTCTGCAAAAAATATATTCTGTGGAATATTTATAGAGACGAAAACGGTAACAATTTTCAACGCTAAAAGCAAAACAACGCAATACAGTAAAATATTGCTCTGCAAAAATTTCTGCAAAAATTTGACGTCAAATTTTATCTCGGGCAAAGAATAATTCATGTTTTATAATATATTTGATTATACATCATAAAATATACCTTGTCAAGTTTATAGAACCATTTTTTCCACTTTCATTCTTTCATAATTTTTGTCTTTAAGCAACAAAAGACCGCTGCCAAGCGGTTTTAACTTTTTATTATCCTCCGCAAGTTTTATTATCGCAGATGATTGCTCTGTCTTGAGGTCTTAGGTCAATGTATCGCAAATTTTTTCTGCTGTCGGCAGACATTCCCCCATTTAATAATAAATTTAATTTTGTAAGCTGTAAATTAATATCGGACTCAGGGCTTAAATCAAAATAAATCTGCCAGTTTTCGCTTGTTGTAACATTCAATCTCACAGAACTTGCCACTAAGGCCTCTTTTAAATCAATCTGAAAATTATCCTTTAAACTTTTCTGAATTTTGGAAATTGCATTTATTATATTCTGTGCAACAACGTCTTCGCCGGTAAACACCTGGCCGTTTTCTGGGGTACCCTTTGGGTCCTGTCGGACGATAAGAACATTTGCCGGGTTTGTTGATAATGGTTCAAACACAATCCCGTTATTATCAATTAAAAAACAATTGTTGTTGTCGCAAAAAACGCCGACTGGTTCTCTTTCTGTAACCCCAAGCATTATGGTCTGGGGTAATTTTTTATTTATTGTAACCTTTTCTATTGTTGGGAATTTTTCCAAAATTTCTTTATCTATTTTGTTTATGTTAAACAAAAATATGCTCTTAGATGTTATTTGAAAGTTCCAAAATTTAACCAGTCCCGTATTAGCATTATTGAAAATTACGTCTTGCAGTTCTTGCGTGCTAATTTTGTCGTTTCCGGAAACCACAATATTTTTTATCTGGAGCCCGGGATAAAAAAGCACAAGATAAAAAATAAATAAAACAATAATCAAAAATAAAATTACAATCCAAAACCAAAGCCGTCGGAATATTGATTTTCTCGGCCTTATTCTGTGAATTTTTGATTTTATATGTTTTTTTCTGTAACTCACAAATTTTTATAAATTTCTTTTGCGTTTTCTTATACTTTCTATTATATAATTTATCCAATATTTTTTGGAGATGACAAAATCCTGCGTTTTGACATATTCTTTTTTGTATCCGCCAAATCCTATTTTAAAAAGAGACAATCCTGCCCAAGGATGTTCGGACTTTGATGCGTCCTCCTCCGTTGTAATATCCGGCGCAATTCCCCAAAAATTATACGTCTTGCAGCCCCTGTTTTTTGCTTCCTTTATTGCTTCCCATTGCAATAAATAAGAAACAGGAATTTTATTGAACTTTTTCAGGGACCCTGAATGGTGATAAAAACACATATCTTGCCAAAAAACAAAAATAGCAGCTGATACAACTTTATCTTTGTATTTTCCTAAAAAAATTAATATCTGATTGTCTGGTAAAAATGCCTCCAATTCTTTTCCTAAATAACTATTGGCGAATGCTACAAATTTATGCCTTTTTGCTGTTTCCGCGTAAACCGGTTTAAAAAGTTCGAAATCTTTTATGTTTGAGCTTTTGATAATCTGAATATCAAGATTTTTTTCTGCCTGACGGATCAAATATCTGGTAGTTTTTCTCATATTCATTAAAAGTTTTTCTTCCGGCAAAGTAATATCTAATTCCCACGTAACTTCTGGATGCACGTGAGTTGGAGCATTTCTGAAACCTAAATCAATAAAAATATTTTGGTTTTCTTGATTCATTTCAAAAATCGGAGAGAACCTTATAAAACTTGCCTTTTCTTCTTTGGCGATATCGCTCAATTGCACCAAAATTAATTCTAAAATTTCTTTTTTATCTTGACTGGTCAATCCTTCAATGACAACCGGACCATGGGGAATAAATAAAAAAGTTCCTCTTTTGGCAGAAAATTTAATAACCAAAACAACAGAAATTAATTTTTCATTGTTAAAAATTCCAAACCTCCATATTTTATTTCCATCTTTTATCTGGAATTCACCCCAGTTCCACGACTGCAAAAACGTTTTCTCCGCGCGTTGAAAAAGAAAATTTTCCCATTCGTCTTTGTTTGTTATCTCTTTTAATTCCATATATCAGTTGAATAACTTTAATTGCCCATAATTTGCATTTGGACTTTTCTCTCTCTTGGTCTGTCCAATTCAATTAAAAAAACTCTCTGCCATCGGCCAAGCTGTAATTTTTCGCCAATTATATTTAAAGTAGCATTAACCAATAAATGAATCGCCTTGCAGTGGGAATGGCCGTTGATGCATTCATTTTTGCAGACGTTTACAGTTCTCTTGATAAGATTATCGTGCTGGTAAATTTCATCGCTTAAGGCAGCATCTTCAATGTTTTTTTTGAAATCTTCTATAAGCAACGGCTCATTTTCATTGACAATTAAAGCCGCCGAAGTGTGCAAAATCTGGATATTAACAATGCCCTCTTTTATATTGCTTTCTTTTATAAATTCCTCAACTTTGTCTGTAAAATCAATAAAATCAAACATCTGTTTTGTCGTAAACTCAATCGTTTTGTTTTTTATAATCATGTAAATTTTTTAAGAAAATTAACAATTCTTTCTGCGTCTTTTTGTGAAATATTTATATGTGTCGGCAAATTAAATGTTGTTTTTGCCAAATATTCGGCTTCCGGGCATGTTCCGGACTTATATTTCATTTCTTCCATTTTTGTGTCAAATGGAGCAATTGGGGTTGTGTACCAGTCGCCAAGCAGAATATTTTGCTTATGCCACGCCTCATAAATTATTTCATGGGCTTTTTGATGTTTTATGGTAAACCTTAGAAAAATATTTTTTCTGTTCTCAAATTTATGCGGCAATCCAAAATTTGTATCTTTTAAATTGTCAAAATAATAATTTGCAATTTTTTGCCTGTGATTGTTAAATTTTTCCAATTTATTAAACTGGTTCAGAGCCATTATAGCCAGTGCGTTTGGCAGCGCTTTTGGAAAATAATCCGGCCGCAATCCCCTTTTCTCTTGCCAGGAAACCGCTTTTGATAAAACATGAAACCACTGCGATAAAACTAAAAATATTTTTCCTAAATCTAAAAAATTATAAATCGGCAAAATAAAATAATTTAACAAAATCGGATGCAATATCTGCTGCAATGTCCAACGAAGCGACGGCTTTCCAAAATCTTTTTGCATTTGTTCTAATTTTTTTCCAATTTGGTCATCGTTTGTCACAGCCATTCCGCCGTAAACCGAAGAAATAACTTTATCTCTGGAAAAACTGAAAAATGCGGTTTTGCTTTGCGCGCCAACTTTTATTCCATTGAATTCTGCTCCCAGCGAATGCGCGCAGTCCTCAATTAAAATTAAATTGTTTTCTGCGCAAACAGCCCGAATTTCTTCCATATTTGCCGGCAGCCCAAAAGTGTGCTGAACAACCACAACTGAAATCCCACCCTTATTCGCTCGAATAAGGGATCGACTAATTTTGCTTTTTAGGTCGTCGGCATCAATATTAAAATCATCTTTGTTGCAATCAACATAAATTGGCTTCAAATCCGCCCACAAAATCGGATTCGGCACTGCATTGCAAGTAAACGCCTGAAGTAAAACTCCACTTCCCTTTTCTAGTTCCAATGATTTTAAAATTGCATAAAACGCACTTCTGCCCGAATTAAAACTAAGAGCATATTTTACTCCAAGATATTTTTTAAAATTTTCTTCCAATTCTTTTATCGCCTTTCCATTTTTCCACAGCCACGGCCGTATAATCAAATTCAAGGCAAGATGCAAATCATCTTTTTCCACATTCGGCGATAGCGATATTGATATTGGCTTAAAATAATTCATTCTGCTAAAAGCTTAATTAATCCTGCGGGAACTCTACCCTCCAATAAAACTGCATCGCCATATTTGCAGAATAAAGTTATAACAGAATAAATATCCTGCGGTTTGTCGCACAATAAAATATTCTTTTCTGACATTCCTGCCTCTGTTGCTCCATCTTTTAATTCTTTGAATTTATCTTTGCTGGTAATTATTGCCATGTCGCAGACCTCGCCGATTTTTCTGCCAATTTTTTCATGAATTTCTGATGATTTTTCTCCCAATTCAATCAAACACGGCATAACAATAACTTTCTTCTGAGGAAAAATATTCAAATATTCCAAACCAGCAAAAACGCCGTCCGGATTTGCAGAATACGAAGAATCCACAATATCTATTCCATGCTTTCCCTGTTTTAAAACCATTCCTGCCGGGGCACCCTCTGGGTCGTGCAAAATATTTTTACATGCTTCTGAAATTTCAATAAAATTCATTCCCAAGACATTTGCCGCCAATATTGCAGCCAAAAGATTTTGCACATTTTGTTTGCCCAAAACATTTGCCTCAAAATGATTTATTTCTTTATTTTTTGTTTCGGCAATAAAAGAAACCAGTGTTTTTTTAACCTCAATGTCGTAGGCAAAAATATCAGCATCAATCACGTTTTTTCTGGCGCTGTAAAGTTTTTTGATTCCATTAAAATTTTTATAAAGATCCAAACAATATTTATTATCGCCATTTACAATTAAAATGCCGTCTTCCGGCAAAGCATCTGCTAATTCCCCGCCGCCTTCTGCTGAAAGCAAATTTTTTAATGAACCGAAAAGCGCTAAGTGCTGTTCATTTGTGCCAGTAACGATGCCGATTCTTGGGTTCAACATAGAACAAACTTCTTTTACTTTTCCTTTGTTATATGCGCCGACTTCTGCAATAAAAATCTGATGGCTGGGTTTTAAATTGTTCAAGATGCAATTCGCAACGCCAATTTCAGAATTCTGGTGCCTGTCTGTTGCCAAAACCTTAAATTTTTTAGAAAGTATCGTTGATAAAAATTCTTTGGTTGATGTCTTGCCATAACTGCCGGTGATTGCAACAACTTTTAATCCGCTGACTGATTTTATTTTTTGGATTTTGTTTTTGGCTTTTTTCAAAGTATTATTTCTTACCAAAACAAAAAACGGCTGGAATATAAGCACAATTGCAGAAATAATCAGCGGAGTTAAAATATCAAAAGCCACCAAATATGTTATATTTTTATTTCTTACCCAGAAAAACAATAAAATAACTATTGCGAAAGAAACAATTGTTAAAAATATTATCTTAAATGTCTTTACCGGCTTTTTGAAACTTTTTAAATAAATATTTCTCACGAAAATTAAAAGCTCAGCAAAATAAATCAGAACCAAAACAGAAAATAAAAAATTAAACAAATCTGGGGTTAAAAATAAAAAAACAAGCAAGACAAGTTTTAAAACTTGCTCAAAACTAAACAGCAATTTTTTACCTTTGTATGTCCTGAAATGGTCAGCAAATCTGCCGATGTGGTATTCTTTTAACTGCCACAAATACAGCCAAAATAGGACGTATTTTAGCATCCAGATAAACCAAAGCGTGTCCAGTAAAATATACATATTAAATGTTTTCTAAAATTTTTCCGGCTAAAACTTCCGGCAATTGTTTGTGAATTAAATGGTCGGCTCCCGGAATTATCACCAGTTTTGAATTTTTGATTTTTTCGTTTGCAAAATAAGCATTTTCAACCGGCACCGACTGGTCTTTGTCTCCCCAAATAATAATTGTAGGAACTTTTATAAACGGCAAATTAAAAGAAATGTCGTCGGAAATTGCGTTTAAATATGTCTGCGTCATTATGCCTTCAGTATAAACATAGTCGCTTTTTCTGATAATAAATTTATAAACCGCTTTTCTGAAAAAACCATAATACGGCAGAAAGTAAAACAATTTTATAAATTTGGAAATTTTTGCGGAAAGGTTTTTCTGCGTTGTTTTTTTTCTTACCAACGCCGCCGCCACCAAAAATAATTTTTGCACTCTTTGCGGATATTTAACAGAAATTTTTGCAGCCAGCGCACCGCCAAAAGAATATCCAAGCAAATAAAAATTTTCTATATTTAAATTTTTTACAAATTCCTCAAACCATTTTACATAATCGTTTATAGTCCACGGCCTTGTCAGTTTATCGCTGGCTCCAAAACCCGGCAAATCAGGAATAATTACTTGGAATCCTTTTACCGAAATAATTTCTGCTTCTTTTATCCACCTGTCGGAAGCCGAACCCCATCCATGCAAAATTAAAAAAGGTTTCCCCTCGCCAAAAACTTGGTAGTTTGTTTTAATTCCGTTGATTGTAACCTCCATTATTTTATCACCTTGAAGCCGCAGTATTTTTGCAATGCCTTAGGAATTTTTATTGAGCCGTCTTTCTGCTGATAGTTTTCCATAATGGCGATCAAAGTTCTCGGCATGGCAAAGGCAGTGCCATTCAGCATATGCACAAAATTTAGTTTACCGGATTTATCGCGATACTTAATATTCAATCTGCGCGATTGAAAATCAGTGCAATTTGAGCACGAGTGGGTCTCCCTATATTTGTTCTCCGATGGTATCCATGTTTCAATGTCATAACTTTTAGCAGACGGCCTGGTTGAATCGCCGGTGCAAATGCCGACAACCTGGTAGGGCAAGCCAAGTGTCTTCATTAATTTTTCTTCAATTGATAAAAGCAATTCGTGTTCTTTCTTTGAATCTTCCGGCAGGCACAAAATAAACATTTCTAATTTATCAAATTGGTGAACCCTTAAAATTCCCTTTGTGTCTTTTCCATAACTGCCCGCTTCCCTGCGAAAACAAGTTGAAAAGGCAATATATCTTTTGGGTAAATCTTTTGCCTCTAAAATTTCATCGGCGTGCATCGCTGCCATCGATTGTTCAGCTGTGCCCACCAAATACATTTTGTCTTCTGGCAAAAAATATGCTTCTTTTCTGTCCGTTGCCTCAAAATATCCTGTTCCCCTTGCCATTTCTTCTTTCAGCATTACCGGCGGAATTACAGGGATAAATCCTTGTTTTGTAACAGTGTCCATTACTAAATTTATCAAAGCAAATTCAATCAGCGGCAATTCGTTTTTTAAATATCCAAACCTTGGACCCGCCACCTTGCCAGCTCTTTCTGTGTCAATTAAATCCAAGTTTTCGCCCAATTCCATATAATCCTTTGGTTTTGAAAAAATAAATTTTGGCGTGTGTCCGACTTTTCTTAAAACAACATTTTGCGAATCATCTTTTCCAACCGGCACATCATCAAAAGGAATATTGGGCAGCTGCAAAAGCAAAGCGTTTAATTCCGCTTCAACATTTTTTAATTCCGGCTCATAACTTTTAATTTTTTCCTTTATTTCTTTTGCCTGCGCGATTAAAACATTATTATCTTTTCCACCTCGGCTTATTTTATTTTGTTCGGCTTTCAAGGATTCCATTTCAGTCATCAATCCCTTTTTCTTCTTATCCAAAGCCAAAACCTTGTCCACATCCACATTAACATTTTTATTTTTGCAGGCATTTTTTACTATGTCAGGATTCTCTCTTATAAAGTTAATGTCTAACATAACAATTTTGTTTATTTATTATTTTCCCCGCCTGCAGCGCTATGCGCAGCATTGCGGGCAGGCCTAATAAAATTTATATCTAACATAAGTTAAAAATTTATTCTTTTTCAAGTTTTTTTAAATAATCCTCGGCATTTTTAAGTTGACGCCTTAGATCCTTTATCGTTTCTTTTATTCTTTCCTTTTCTCTTTCATTAAACTTATTATGCTCTGCGGTTTTTTTACCTTCCATAGGAGCGTTATATGCAGCGTAAGCCGTTGTAAAATCTGGGTCATTTGAATACTTTTCCAAAATTCTATTTCGTTCAGTCATAAGCCGTTTTGCGTCTTCGCCATCCTGCCATCGCAACTCTTCTCTATGTTCGTCTTCAATAGTCACATATCTATTCGTTTGAAATAACTCGTCGATTTCTTTTATTCTATCAAGAGGATTTCCTTGATTATCCTCTTTGTCTCTAATTTCTTTTTCCATGTTTTTATTAAATTATTTTATTTTGGTTTCATTAAGGGAAAAATTTGGCATTCACGCGCTGGTTTGTCCATAAAAAATGCGAACAAGCGTTCAGAGACGCCGAAACCGCAAGTGGGCGGCATGCCATGCTCCAATGCTTCAACAAAATCTTTGTCATATCTTTGCGCTTCTTGGTCGCCCTTGTCGCGAAGTTTTTGCTGTTCTGCAAATCTTTCTGCCTGGTCAATTGGGTCGTTTAATTCAGAATAGCCCTTGCCGTTCTCCGAGCCGGCCAAAATTACTTGAAATCTTTGAACTAATTTTGGATTTTTTTCAAGCCGTTTTGCCAACGGCTCAATGGTTGCAGGAACATTTATTAAAAATCCCGGACCTGAAATATTTTTTCTGCAAAATTTCCACAAGTTATCAATTGCTCTTGTAATATTAAATCCTTTTTTGTCATAATCAATTTTTAATTTCTGCAGTGATTTTTCTATCTCAGGCAAACTCGCTTCGTCAATGTTTACGCCGGTATATTTTGCAATTGTTGAGGTATAATCATATTTTTCCCATTTTTTTCCAAGGTCAACATCAAATCCGCGAATTTTAAATTTCAAAGTTCCAAATGTTTTTTTGGCAATAAACTTATACATTTCTTCCACAAATCCCATGCCCATTTCATAGTCGGCATAAGCCCAATAAAATTCCATCTGCGAATAATCCTGCAAATGTTCTGCGTCCATGCCCTCGTTTCTAAATTGCCTGCCAATTTCAAAGGTCTTTTCAAAGCCAGCAACCATAAGCCGTTTTTGCCATAGTTCTCCCATTGAAATTCGCAAATAAACATCCATGTCCAGCGCGTTGTGATGAGTTACAAACGGCCTGGCATCGGCTCCGCCGGGCATGGTTTCTAAAACCGGCGTCTCCACCTCCAAAAAATTATTTTTTACCAAAAATTCTCTCATTGAATTCCAAAACATCGCTCGCCTTTCAATCATTTCGCGCACTTCTGGATTAAAAATTATATCCAAATATCTTTTTCGCAATTTTTCTTCTGTATCCTGAAGCCCATGGAATTTTTCCGGCAAAGGCAAAAGCGCTTTTGAAAGCATTTTGTAATCGGCGGCTTCAATTGTTTTTTCACCCCTTTGAGTTGTAAATAAAATTCCTGTAATTTCCACAAAGTCAGCCACATCAAAAACATCCAATAAAAATTGATAGCCCTTCTCCCCTATTTTGTCTGTTTTTATAATTACTTGAATTTTTGCAGAGCCATCATTTATATCCAAAAAAGTTGCGCCGCCATGTCCGCGCATTGCCATAATTCGGCCTGCTATGATTATATTTCTTTTAGATTTAAACGGCTTGCCGAAAAGTGTCAGCGCTTCCGCCACAGAATGCGTTCTTTTTGTTTTTGCCGGATACGCCAAAATCCCGGCTGCCTTCAGCTTTTTTAATTTTTCAATGCGAGTTTTTCGCAATTCTTCTATTGTAGGCATAGTTGTAAACTTAATTTCTTTATAATAACAAAAAACAAAATAAAACGCAAAAGAAAAGGCGTCTCTGATATTGCTATCAAGAGACGCCATGGTTTATCTACCAGCCACAACTGGCTGGTTGTCGGCTATTTCTAGCCGAGTCCGCCGCCCTGCAAGGCCGCCAACTGGGCCTGAAGCGCAGCAATCTGCGCCAGCAAGGCGTCTACTCCGACTCCGCCGCCGCCAACCTGCAAATTCCAGGCCGGCTCCATCGCGCACTGCGCGAAGACCTTGTCCAAGGTCAGCAGTGTGCCGTTGTCGCGCTTGGCGGTGATGCCGCCGGCGCCAGCGAACTGGCACTGAATGTAGCTGCCGACCAGGGGGTTGGGTACGTCGGCGTGAACTTCGAACATCACGCTTTGCCCGGCGGGAACCTTTTCCTGAAAATTGTCGAACGAGACCTGGCTGTTGACCAAGGCGCCTTTGCCGAGGTTGGTGTCGACGTTTCTGTCGCCATTGGTGTCCACCCAAAGGGTGTAGTTGACCAGGTTGTTCAGGTCGCCGTTCAAGGCGATGATTGCCATGTGCGAGACCGTGATGTTGCCCAATGGGGCGTACATCGTTCCGGCGTCAACAACGATATTGTCGCCGGGTTTGGCAGTGCTAAACGGAATGCCGTTGGTGGTTGTGGAGCCGAACTCCTTGACCACCAACTCCTCTGGCCTGGTCACCAGGTTGTAGGCCGTCGCCAAGCTTGTTTGCGCATAAAGCGAGATTTGACCCTCGCCGTTGCCATTGAGCCGGAAACCCTTCAGCGCCTTGCCGGTGTTCGCGTCGTGCCCGGTTACGGACACTCCGGGAGCAAACGCCAACTGCAGAACGCCGGAAACCGGCGTGACCGCGATGTCAGCGCAGACCTCGAAGTTGCAACCCTGCACTTGCATACCGGGGTTGAGATTGAAGACCAACGACGAAGTGGTGACTGAAACCGTCTTACTCTTGTAAGAGGTCGAAGTCATGATGTACCCGGGAACCGACGTATCGAAGTTCCCGTCGTTGTTGGTGTCGGCGAACAGCGTGTAGTTGCCGGCGTTAAGCAGGTTTCCCTGTGACGCCGTAAACGACACGGTTTCGGTCACCGCGCTGTTGTTCCAGGCGTAGAACTTCAGAAGCGCGACGTTCTTGTCGCCGGCGAAAGCCGAGCCAAAAGGCAGCATCTGCTGCTGGCTCACACCGAGGTATGCCGTTTCCATGGTATGGAGAACGGGATCCACCCCGGTGTACGAAATGTTGGAGTCGGGCACGCCTTGATTCCGCAAGTCGCGGAACCCAGCCCATGCCAATTCCACTCCAATCGTGTCGCCCGAGAACTGGCCGCCGCTGAAGTCAGCAGTGAGCTGGAGGTTCAGAGCGTTGCTTCGGGTCCAAACCGGCCGCGTGACCATGATGTCCAACACGTCGGTTTGGTAGTCCACCTGGCCGGTGCCGATGACGGCTTCGCAGCCGTCGCTGGCCTTGTTGTTCAGGTCGGCGCGGAGGACAAAGTTGGACGCATTCCAGGAAAGCGGTTCGCTTCCCTGAGCCGGCAGGAGAATCATCTCTTCCAGCCGGCCGTACTGGTGTCCCATCGTCTTGAGGGCAAATCCCGCCAGAACCTTGCCGGTCCCACCCGGCAAAATGTCCAGGGTGGGAACCTTCAAGTTGGCGATCTGCACCATCGGCTGGGGCACGGGAAGCGGCATCGGAATCGGAATGGAACCGCCCGCCAGCATCTGGCGGACTTCCAAGTACTCCAACCGCAACTTCCTGCCACCGAACCTTACGGACTTCTTGCTTCTCATCTGAAAACTCCTTGTGGTTTGGGTCTGTCTGACCCTGTTCAGAAAAAAACAGTAAAAAACGAAAACAAAACTATTTTGTCGGCTCTTTTTAAATCTCCTTTCAAAAAGCGAGCCGAGCAATGTCAAAGATACAATGTCCTTATCTTAACATTTATTGATTAATATGTCAAGTATTGTATACAAAAAAACAGAGAAACTCAATCCTCTGTTTTTTATTTTTTACCTGAAAAATACCATTGCAGAACGTCGTGCGCCACTGGCAATGTTACAGCTCCAAGACCTTGAACGTCTTCGGCTGTCACAACTAAAACAATCTGCGGATTTTGGTACGGCGCGATAACCGATGACCAAACATTGTAATAATTATTTAATCCAATTTCAGCTGTTCCAGTTTTGGCGGCAACTGGCACCGGCAAATCATTTAACATTTTTGACAAGCCATACGACTGAGTGACGCCGTCGCGCATTCCTTCCATAACAATTTGCAGATTTGCCGGGTCAATAAATCCGCTTCTGATAATTTCCGGAGAAAATTCCTGAATTGTCTTTGCTGTGTCTCCAGTTCCATCAATAATTTTATTTACAATTTCCGGTTTATATAAAGTTCCGCCATTTGCAATTGCACAATAGGCATCGGCAACCTGCAAAGGAGTTGTTTCCAAGTCCGACTGGCCGATTGCAAGATTGTAAGTGTCGCCATCGTACCATGCCTGGCCTTTTGTTGCTTTTTTCCAGGCAGGGTCGGGAATAAATCCGGAAAATTCGCCGGGCAAATCAATTCCGGTTTTTGCATCCCAACCAAAAAGCGATAAATATTTTTTAATTCTGCCAGGTCCAAGCCCCTGCTGGTCGCCGTAACCGCCGCCAACTGTATAAAAATAAATATTCGAAGAGACAGCCAGCGCTTTTCTCATGTCAACTAAACCATGCGCTTGGACTCCGCCAAATCTGTAAACAACTTTTGGATCGTACTGGCTGGGCACCAAAATATATCCGGGGTCATTTATTTCTTTATCCGGAGAAATTATTTTTTCCTGCAAGGCGGCTGACGCTTCAAAGGGTTTTATTGTAGAACCAGTCGGATATTTTGCGGCAATTGCTCTGTCAAAAAACGGCTGAGACGGATCGTCTGCGATTTTTTCATAGTCGGACTGAGAAATCCCGTTTGAAAATGCGTTATCATCATAAGAAGGATAAGAAACCAATGCCAAAATAGCTCCGGTTCTTGGATCCATAGCCACTGCTGCTCCTTTTTTTCCTCCCAGTTTTTGCAAATTTTCTCCAAGATCATTGTAAAGCCGTTGCTGCAAATCAGCGTCAATATTTAAAACCAAATTATTTCCGGCTTGAGGCGCTGATAAAATTTCACTTGTTTGACTTATGCCCGCCGACGTCTTTACAACTTTTGACTGCCCTGGCACGCCGCGCAAATCCGTCTCATAATATTCTTCAAGACCGGTTTTTCCTATGTAATCGTTAATTGCATATCCTGTGGAACTTGAATATTCCTCTTTGTCTATTCTGCCTGTATATCCCAAAACCTGGGAAAAAACCGGACCAGAAAGATAATCTCTTGTTGTGTTTTGCTGGATTTGGCAGCCAACAAGGTCGTTTATTTTTGTCTCCAACACCAAAAGATTATCATGGCTGATATCTTCTGCAACCAAAACCTGCGAAGAATCAGCGCTTTGGATTTTATTTTCTATATCAATCGGATTTGCGGAGATGCTTGTGGCAATATCTGTAATTTCTTTTGAAATTTCTTCGGATGAAAAAGAAAAATGAGCCCTGTCGCAGACCAGGTCAAAAGCCGGAGAGTTAGAAACAAGCTTTTTCAAATTTTTATCGTAAATAATTCCTCGCTCGGGCACAATTATGTTGGCGGATCCTTTATTGTTTTGGGCTGCTATATATAATTTTTTTCCTTGAAAAATCTGGAAATAAAAAATTTTGGAGAATAAGACAATTGCCAGTAATAAAAAAATCCCTAACAAAATATAGGATATTTTTTCTTTTAGCGGAACTTCAAATTTTTTTTCAGAAATTCCTGTCTCTTCTTCTTTGGCGCGGGCTAATTTATCTAAAAAAACCTCATGCGGCTCTATGTCGCTAAACGTATTTTTTACTTTGTAGCTTTTCATCGTTTGCTAAATAATTTAAGCTGACGATCATTAATGCCTGATTGTAAAAACTTTTTATAAATATAAAATGTAATGCTGGCGAACAACAAATCATAAACTATTTCTGCGGCGAAACCTCCATTGATGCTAGAAATAATTTTAATAATGTTGAATTTATAAAGAAAAAACGCTAATAACAAACTATAAACCAACAACGAAATGATGAAAAGAGGCAAAAAATAGACAAATGGAAACTTATTGTTTTTCTTTTCTTGGAGCACCGCCTGCGCTTTTTTTATTAAAAATCCGATAAGTAAAAGCAGAGTTATTGAAACGCCAAAATATGTGGAAGAAAATAAATCCAAAAACAATCCAGCCGATATTGCATAAAAAACAATTTGGTAATAATTTTTGCTGTCGTCAAAATACACAAGCAAAAAAAATAAAACAAAAACAAGATTTGGAATTGCTCCAAATAAATTAAAATGCACAAAAAAACTATTTTGCAAAATCTCAAGAAAATAAAATAAGACAATTATAATGAAATATTTAATCCACATTACTGCTTATAATTTGTTATCACAAACAAATTATCTGCTGATGAGCTTATAAACGGCTGAACTTGCGCTGACTGGTGAGGATTTTGGTCGTTTTTTTCAACCTTGGTTATTGTCCCAACCAACAGGTCTTTTGGAAAAGTTGCTTCCAATGCAGATGTTACTAAAACATCTCCCTGATTTATTGTGTCGTCAATCGGAACCAAGTCCAAATAAACGCCCAAATTACCTTGTCCTTTTATAACTCCGTCAATTTCCGGTTTTGTTGCATCGCCCTGCTGAACTTTAACATTAATAACGCTGTTTTTATTTGAAATAAGCATTACTTGGGAAAAATTTTTATAAACCTTAAAGACCTTTCCATAAACAGCTCCCTGTTGATTTATAACCGGCATATTTTCTGAGACGCCGTCGGCTGAACCTTTGTTTATAGAGAGGATATCATTGTCGTCCAGCCCGATCACGCCGGCAGGAACAGTTTTAAATCCGTTGTTTTGGCATGTCGCCGATATATCGGTCTGCGCCTGATTTGCCTGCTCTATCGAAAGCAATGATGCCACTTGCGATAAAAGTTTTTGATTTTCACTTTTCAAATTTTGATTTTCTTTATTTAAATTTCCGGCATCCGCAAAAGAAGTCAAAAATCCTGCAGACGATTCGCCTGCTGCCCAAAAAGTTTTTTGAACCGGCGACGACAAAGCATAAAAAGTATTTTTAATCGGCGAAATAAAAAAATTCAAAACCGCTATAAAAAATAAAAGAGCGCCAGCTCCAATCAAAAATTTCAGCAAATTTTTATTTTTTTTATTTATAGAAAAGTTTTTTGCTTTTGTCCCAGGCATAATACATTATTCTACATCAGCGATTTTTTTATTGCAAATTTTGCAACAAAAAATTGAGTTCTCTGGTAACGACTACCTACTCTCGCGCAGAGGGGCGCGGGTCGGAATTATAAATCATTTTAGCGGAGCAAATAAAAGTAATATTCGAGGCGCGAGGAGCGAGCCCAATGCATTAGCATTGTGAGCGACGATTAACGAAGAAGATTACTTTTATTTGCCCGCCCGAAGGGAAACAAAAAAACGAGTGATTCTAGGTCGGGAAATCCCGCTTCGCGGGAATTTCTCGCGACCAGTGCGTTGCGACTTCGTCGGCGTATCCTGCGGATACAACCTCCTCGTCGCATCTTGAACTCATCTCGTTTTTTTGTTTCTAAAACTTGATTTTAATTCCGTTCCGCGCCCCTGGCACTACTATTTTGCCGCAGAAATAAAAAAATCATGAACACTGTAGGAGAACTACCTACTCTCGCGCCTAAGCACTACCATCGGCCTTGGAAAATTTCACTTCTGAGTTCGAAATGGGATCAGGTGGAGCATTTCCAGAATAGTTCTCTTACGGTATCCACGATTTTTTTATTTTTTATTTCTGCGGTAAAAATCGGCCTTGGAAAATTTCACTTCTGAGTTCGAAATGGGATCAGGTGGGACAACTCCAGAATAATCGTCACCACAGAACTCAATCTGTGGTTTGTTCTTTACAAAATATTTCTAAGATAAATAAAATCTGTATCTATTTTCCGCAAAAATTTTTCATAAAAATGTTTGCGGATAAACTTACGCACTATTCGCGAACTAAAAGTTCGCGACGTGCTCGACAAAATTTTCCTTCGGAAAATTTTGTATAGAGCTTGTGAATTCCGACAACTCATATTCTGAGTATATCGAAGGATAAAATGATTTATTAGTATCACCCGGCTGAACGCATTACTGCGCTTACACCTGTGACCTATCAATCCCGTAATCTGCGGGAAATCTAAGAGTTTTCATCTTGGAGTTAGTTTCGCGCTTATATGCTTTCAGCGCTTATCTATTCCCGACTTAGCTACCCAACGATGCTCCTGGCGGAACAATTGGTACACCAGAGGTCAGTTCATTCCGGTCCTCTCGTACTAGGAACAAATCTCCTCAAAACTCAACGCCTGCGGTAGATAGGGACCAACCTGTCTCACGACGGTTTGAACCCAGCTCACGTAACTTTTTAACCGGCGAACAGCCGGACCCTTGGGAGCTACTTCACCCCCAGGATAAGTTGAGCCGACATCGAGGTGCCGAACAGAGCCGTCGATAAGGACTCTCGGGCTCTACCAGCCTGTTATCCCCGGAGTAGCTTTTGGCTGATGATCTTCTAATTTTCTATAAAAATTAGTCGGTTCACTAAGTTCTGCTTTCGCAACTGCGCGACATAGCCGTCTTGCAGTAAAGCTGGTTTATGGCTTTGCCCTATCGCTTCGATTTCCATCCGAAGCTAACCAACCTTTAAACGCCTCCATTACTTTTTAGGAGGCAAGTGCCCCACTTAAACTGCCCATTAAACACTGTCACCACATTAAAGTGGATTAGAATATTAATTTCTAAAAATGGCTGTTTCATCGGCGGATCCACGCTATCCGAAAATAGCGCTTCAAATCCTCACCACTACGCTACGTATCAGAAATCAATAACCAATATCTAACTACAGTAAAGCTTCCGGGGTCTTTCCGTCTAGCCGCAGGTAAACAGCATCTTCACTGTTATTGCATTTTCACCGGGCACCTCGTTGAGACAGTCTTCAACTCGTTAGGCCATTCATGCGGGCCGGAACTTACCCGGCAAGGGATTACGCTACCTTTGGACGATTCTTTAATGTTACTAATGTCAAATAAGTCAATTTTAACATTGCGATGCAATATTTCTACTGCATTCTGCATATCGCTATGCAGGTCGGACTATATCTTCACCAGTGTTAATGGTGTTTGACGTATAGTCTCTGAGGATTCTTTTGATAAGTTGAAAGTATTTCTTGATTGGAATACTTTCTTTTTCTGCCAACTACTATTTCATTTCTCAATTCCAGAATTTTTTTCATCCCGGATTTTGTCAGATGCTTTTTAGCATTTACAATGCCCAATACTTCACAAAAAATTTGGAATGTTTCATTTTTTTCTGAAAGCAACGAATATTTTTTGAAGAATGGCACAACGATATTTACTAAATCTTCTATTTTTCTAACATCGAAATAGCAAATTCCGTCTTTGCGGTATCTTATTTTTCCGCAACCCAAATAATTTTTAAATAATTTGGGGACTGTGTCATCTTTTTGAGAAATATTAAAACATAAACTGATTTTCCAGCCATGTTTATAATCTTTTTCGCGGTTTATTACTGATATGTTAAAACTTCCTTCGCCATCAGTAAAACCGCTCAAGTAGTTGGGTAACCTCTCATCAAAAGCCTTTCCTGCTGATTGTCCGCGATTGAACTTTTTTACTTCCATTAATTTATTTTACTAAATTACGGATAGTAGTTCAATATACCCGGAGTTTCCAGCATATAGTCAAATTTTTTAACTACAATCGTCATTGTTTATAGTTATCGCCGACGTTCATTGGTGCTTCATTCAGTGAGCAGTAACCTTGCGGCTACCACCCCCAAACTTAACATTCCAACACTGGTCAGGCTTCACCCTCTATACATCCTCTTACGAGTTAGCAGAGAGCTGTGTTTTTGATAAACAGTCGGTTGAAGTACGTTTGTTGCAGCCACGCAAAGCTTGCGCCGCGTGGCAGGCCATATTGCGAACTTACGGCCACTGATTTGCCGAGTTCCTTAACGAGGTTTAACCCGTTCACCTTAGCATACTTACGCTTGTCCACCTGTGTCGGTTTGCGGTACGGTTTCTCTATTCTCGCCCGCTGATTAATGATTTCGTTCTACTGCAGCTTGAAATTTTTGCTGCAAATTTGTAATTGCTCGTCGGCTTATCATTTCTTGATAAACCTTCTCGCACTTCCAAATTTTCGCTAAAAATTTCTTCGCTTCGCTACGAATAAAATCATTAATCAGCGGACTTTTTAAATAAAGCTTTTCTAGGGAACTTGCTCAGCAAGGTTCGTTGTATAAATACAACTTCCCGTCAGCACTTCTTGCGTTATGCTGCCGACGACAATCCAATTAGTCGCCTCACTTACTAAATTCCGCACTTTATTGAAAAAATAAAGAAGGGTGGAAATATTAATCCACTGGCCATCATCTACCCCTTTCGGGTTTGCCTTAGGGCCGCCTAACCCTTGGTTGAATACCATTGCCAAGGAAACCTTGGACTTTCGGTGTGCGGAGCTTTCATCCGCAATGCGGTTACTCAGGCCAACATTCTCTCTTCCCAGCGCTCCACAGTCGGTTACCCTCCTGCTTCTGTGCCCTGGGAATGCTTCCCTACCACTTTCATAATAAATTATGAAAATCCGTGTCTTCGGTATTAAACTTTAGCCCCGATAATCTTTGGCGCATCTCGCCCCTCCTCTCCGAAATCGGAAAAGTTCGGGCAGTGAGTTGTTACACACTCTTTAAAAGATAGCTACCTCTAAGCTAACTTCCTGCCTGTCGAGGGCAAAACACTTCCTTAAAAACACTTAGTTTAATTTAGGGACCTTAGACGACGATCTCGGCTGTTTCCGTTTTGAGCGCGGAGCTTAGCCCCCGCGTTCTTACTGCCTATCCAATGCATGCGGTATTCGGAGTTTGATTAGAAAACCTGGTCAAAGACCAAGGAATTCTATTCAGTGCTCTACCCCCGCACGCTGACGATAGACGCCAGCCCCAAAGCTGTTTCGGGAAGAACCAGCTATTACCAAACTCGATTAGCTTTTCACTCCTTACCTCAAGTCATCCAAGAGGATTGCACGCCTCACTAGTTCGGACCTCCCCCTCGTTTTCACAAGGGTTCATCCTGCTCAAGGTAAGCTCGTCTGGCTTCGGGTCTTGAATACTCGGAAAACGCGCTATTAACACTCGCTTTCGCTACGCCTGCGCCCCAGAAGGGCTTAGACAATCCAAGTATTCAAACTCGTTGGCTCGTTCTGCAAAAAGCACGCCGTCACGGACAACACACTATGCGCCACTTTTTTCTATACTGAGTAATGGAGCCGACAAGCGCCATTGGAATTGGTGCTTGTCGGCCTGAATGAGTTTTGAACTATATATCCAACCCTTCCTCTTTTTGTTGACTACTTCTGCGAGGAAGTACGGATGTGGTTGGTTGCAGCTTGGCCGATCCAAGCGGCCCGCCATAGAACAACAACTCATCCATAACTCAATATAGAACGTGACACACACTGTGTTGTCCGCTCCGACTCTTTGTAAGCAAATGGTTTCAGGTACTATTTCACCGGGGTCAACCCCCTACTTTTCACCTTTCCCTCACGGTACTGGTTCACTATTGGTGATATTAATTATTTAGCCTTAGCCGATAGTTCGGCAATACAGGGCTATTACCTCCTATGGCGCCTCTTTCCAGAGTGCTTCTTTTAAAACTTTTACCTAAATGCTCTCCCTCGGCAAACATTTTCATAAACAATAAATTGTCCATGAAAGTGCTCCCGACGTTAAACCCTTACAACCCCAAATATAAAATTTGGTTTGGGCTGTTCCCTCTTCGCTCGCCACTACTAAGGGAATGCGAAAATTCATAATCTCTCCTCAAGATCTTTTAATCAAGAGAGAATATAAATTTTCATTGTTTTCTGTTCCTCCGGCTACTGAAATGTTTTACTTCACCGGGTACGCTTTCCAATCTTACGAAAGGAATAATATAGTATTACCTATATTGAGTTTCCT
>JBEKVX010000006.1:0-27941 GCA_049513595.1 Candidatus Staskawiczbacteria bacterium
CCTTCGTAAGGTGAGGGAGCGCTTTCCCCTGCCTCTGATCCTCGCCGGGGGGCTGACGCCCGGGAACGTGAGGAAGGCGATTGATTGGGTGCGGCCTTATGCAGTGGACGTGATCAGCGGTGTGGAGCGAGAGGCCGGGGTGAAGGATCCCCAGCTGATGCGGGATTTTGTGAACGCGGTGAAAGCGCCGGCTGATCGGGACCGGCAAGGGGGCAATGGAAACTAAGACGGAAAAGCGGATGAAAAGGCCCTACGCCCTCATGCTCGTGGCGGTCAGTCTGGACGGAAAGATCGCTCCCAAGCGCCGTCCCGGGCAGGCCAATCCCGTGGGGCCATCTCTCATCGGTCCCGAAATCATGAAGCTGCACAACCAGCAGCGGGCGAGTGCCGACGCCATCATGGTGGGTCTCAACTGCATCCTGCTGGATGATTCCCGCCTGACCTTGCGCCACTTGCATTGGTGGGCACGGAAGCCGGAGATGTCTTCGTCCGGCTCAACGTCGCGCCACTTGACCGGAAACCTGGCCTTGGAAAAATCGTACTCGTCGGTCTCAGTGGCAAGCTCAAAAACCTTGACCTTGCCGCCTTCCTCGATAGCGACCATTGTGGGCCGCGGTTCCTGGGACTTGGTCTTCTTGACTCTGTGAACAATACCAATAACTCGGCTCATGTGTTTCTCCTTCCAGAGTTTGAGCCACGGATTGAATTCGTCAAGCGCCACATAGCGCCCGACACATTTGAAAGAACAGGGGGCACAGTTCTCATTTCGTCTTTTTAGGACAGGTCTTCGATCGTGCCCTCTTTGCAAAAATCAAATTTGTTTTTAAAAATTTAATTTTTCCAAAGAAGGCCCAGCACCATTTTCGCGCGAGCGAAAATGGTGCTGGATAAAGGCGAGACACGCAATCATACGTCCCTCAGGACAGACGGATGGTCGTCTCGCCCTTGGCTCGCCGTAACTTTCGCGAAGGCGACCATATTTGAAAGAAGCGCAACTTTTCCGACGTCCCGAAGGACAACAGCGTCTTCGCGCTTCTTTGATTTTCAATTGGCAACACTCATACCATCGTCCTAATCAGACACACTTTTCGTCGTCGCCGCGAAAGAACAAAGGCAGACAAGACCCCCATCGTCTATGTTGGACAATTGACTTTTCGTCTGCCTGTGATTTTCAATTTGCGGACACAGTTCCATTCGTCCCGCGGGACATCCGCAAAAACGTCCGCAAACTATCGGACAGCTTTTTGTACGCGCTTAAGCGCAAATTCGCATACGTCCGATAATTTTTCAATTTAGCATAAAAATTCAAACCTGTCAATGTTTAAAATGTTGTATTTACTTTTTAAAAATGCTATTATAATATAATTATGAAGAGGTTACTCTCTCAAATTATTGCTGCCGCATTGGGCTTGTGGCTCGCTACATTATTTGTTTCGGGGGTTGTGGTTAGGGCATATCCTGAATCAAACTTTTTTGGTTTTCCTCTGACGGCTCAATGGGAAATTTTTCTAGTTTTGGGAATTGTTTTGGGATTGCTCAATTATTTCTTGAAACCGCTTTTAAAAACGCTGGCGTTGCCCTTAGAAATAATTACGCTTGGACTTTTTACTATTGTAATAAACATGGCCATTTTGTGGCTTTTGGATGTAATGTTTGACGAGCTCTATATTCCCCTGTTTTTGCCACTTTTGTACACGGCATTAATTATCTGGGGACTAAATGTTATTATTGGATTTTTTCTTATTAAAAAATAATTATGAATCAGATTTTATTTTATACGCAAATCGCTGTCTCTATAATTTTAGTTGTGCTTATTGCAATACAGCAAAGAGGAGCCGCACTGGGCGCTGGATTTGGAGGCGGAGGCGAAGTTTATTCCACCAAGCGCGGAGCGCAAAAAAAAATATACTACGCCACAATTGCGGTTGCAACTATTTTCCTTGTTTTGGGCGTATTAAACATATTGTTACCTTAAGTTTAACAGAGAATTACTAAATGAGTTCAAAGAAACTTCCGAGTTTTTCTCAGTGGAAGCAACTTTTTAAGATATTGAAGGGAACTGAAAGAATATTTTTTTTGGTTCTTGTTGTTCTGGTTTTTTCGTCTGCAGCATATCTTGCAGTTGATTTTTACATAAATAATACAAAAGTAGCCCCAGGATATGGCGGCACATATACAGAAGGCGTTGTAGGCCAGCCAAGATTTATAAATCCAATTTATGGAGAAACAGATGACATTGACAGAACTTTAATTGATTTAGTTTATTCAGGATTAATGACCTACGACAAAGACGGAAAAATAGTAAATGATTTGGTAAAAAGTTATCAGGTTTCAGACGATGGAAAAACATATACATTTTTGTTAAAAGACGATCTTTTCTGGCAGGATGGAATGCCGCTGACCGCCGACGACGTCATTTATACAATAAAAACAATCCAGAATTCTGATTATAAAAGCCCCCAGAGAGCAAACTGGCTGGATGTGGATGTGCAAAAAATATCAGACAAGTCATTTGCTTTTTCTCTAAACGCTCCTTATAATTCTTTTTTGGAAAATTGCACGGTAAAAATAATTCCTTCTCATATATGGAAAAATGTTTTGCCGGAAAACGCCGCTTTGTCTTCTTACAATTTACAACCCATTGGCTCTGGTCCTTATACCATTTTGAGTGTAAATCAGGCAAATACCGGATTTATAAAAAGTTTAGGTCTGATGGCTAACCAAAAATATTACAACAAACTGCCCTATATATCTAACATCTATTTCCAGTTTTTCAGCAATAAAGATGATTTGATTAAAGCCGCCAACCAAAAAACAATCGATGGATTTTCTGTCACGGACTTAGACGACAACCAGGCCTCAGCTGAAAAAGAAGTTAGGCAAGGGTGGAACGCAAATGAAAAATTTGATGTTTATTCCTTTTCCATGCCCAGATATTTTGCCGTATTTTTTAATACTGACCCTTCTAAAATTTTATCTGACAGCAATATAACGCAGGCGTTAAATTACGCAGTTAACAAACCTGAGCTTGTGCAAAAAATAGAGGACTCTTTCAAAGAAAAAGTTTCCGTTGTTGATTCTCCAATTTTGCCGGATTATTTTGGATATTCTGCGCCCACAATAACTTATGATTTTAATACAGATGCCGCAAATAAACTTTTAGATAAGTCCGGCTACAAGGATTCTGGCAACGGACAAAGAGCCAAGCCAAATAATAAAAAACCGGCATTTCAGTTTAAAAGTTATTTATCTGCCGGGTCAAAAGGAAACGAAGTTGTGGAGCTACAGGGATGTTTAGCCCGGTTAGACCCAAGTTTTAAGACGCTTTTGCAAGGGGAAACCAGCGGAAAATATGGAACAGGAACAGGAGCGGCGGTTACTGCGTTTCAAAAAAAATATATGCCGGATATTTCTCCAACTGGCGAAGTCGGGACATCAACAAGGGCAAAACTGAATGAACTTTGTTTGACTCCCCAAAGCAATTCTTTTCCGTTAAAATTTACTTTGACCACCGTAGACCAGCCCCAAATGGTGCAGGCGGCAAATCTCTTAAAAAATTACTGGCAAAAAGTTGGGGTTACGGTAGATGTAAGCGTAATAGGATTATCGGACTTAAAAGACGTTATCAAAAACAGGAATTATGACGCCCTGCTTTACGGACAGGCATTGGGAAGCGAGCCAGATTTATATCCTTTCTGGCATTCTACGCAAATAAATGATCCTGGATTAAATCTGGCAGAATACCAAAGCAAAAATGCTGACCAGTTGTTAAAAAACGCCCGAGAAACGCTTGATGCTGGGACAAAGGCGCAGGACTATGAAAAATTGCAGAACACAATACTTTCAGACGCCCCTGCCCTATTTTTGTATAATCCTGACTATCTTTACTGGGTTTCAGAAAAAGTAAAAGGCGTAGGCACAACAAAAATTGTTGACCCGGCAAAAAGATTTGCCAATATACAAAATTGGTATATTAATACTCGTAGAATATTTAAATAACAATTTTTAAATAATATGAAAAAAAATAATGTAGACAAAGAAAATATGAAAGAGGTCATTGCTGAATCACCAGACCAACTGATAAAAGGTTTGGACTTGGCAAGACCAATTAAAGTAGAAGGAAGCTTCAAAAACGTTATCGTCCGAGGAATAGGAGGATCTGCTTTGCCTGTAGATATATTAAATTCTCTTGTGCTGCCGTCTGTTCCGGTCTGCATTTACAGGGGCTATGGCTTGCCAAAAATAGCGGACAAGAATAGTTTAATAATATGCATTTCTTACTCTGGCAACACAGAAGAACCAATTTCTGGTCTGAAAGAAGCAATTAACAGAAACTTAAAAACCATTGTGATTGCAAGCGGAGGAGAGGCAGAAAAAATAAGCAGGCAAAATAATTTACCTTTCGCCAAAATTCCTTCGGGCATACAGCCGAGGTCAGCAACTGGATATTTATTCTCAGCTTTATCAACAATCTTAACCAATTGCGGAATAATAAGCGATATATCAAATGACATTCTTCAAACTGCCCAAGACCTCAAAAAAATAAATCCTGCATTGGAAAAAGAAGGAAAAAATCTGGCCAAAAAACTGGCGAAAAAAATCCCGATAATTTACGCTTCAAACAATTTTGAGGCGACTGCAAGAATCTGGAAAATAAAATTAAACGAGAATTCCAAAATTCCTGCCTTTCATAATTATTTTCCAGAATTAAACCACAATGAAATGGTGGGATTTTCCCAAACAAAAGAGGGAAACAATTTTCATGTTTTGATAATAAAAGATAAAGACGACCATCCAAGAATAATAAAAAGAATGAAGCTCACGGCATCTATTTTGAACAAAAAAGGCGTTAAGGTTGATTTTGTAGAAACAAAAGAAGGGTCTTTGATGTTCAGGGTGTTTTCTAACTTGCTTTTGGGCGATTGGACGTCTTATTATTTGGCGTTAAATTATAAGGTTGACCCTACGCCAGTGGCAATGGTCGAAGAATTCAAAAAAATGATGCAAAAATAATCTAGCCGCGGTGGCGAAATTGGCATACGCGTACGCTTCAGGAGCGTATCCCGAAAGGGTTGAGGGTTCAACTCCCTCCCGCGGCACAAATCATCTCCTATGATAAAAACAATACTGTTCGATGTTTATGGAATGGTTATAGAACGAGAAATGCGTTTTAGCCAGCGCTTTTCAAACGAATTTAAGGTTCCATTTGAAAAAATTCTTCCATTTTTTCAAAATGAATTTCAGCTCTGTCTCGTCGGAAAAGCCGACCTCAAAGAAGAATTAAAAAAATATCTTCCAGAGTGGAACTGGCGAGGTTCAGCAGATGAACTTCTTGAATATTGGTTCGGGCACGAGAAAAATGTCAGCCCTAAAATGCTAGACAGCGTAAAAACCTTCAGGGATTCGGGAATAAAATGCTTTATTTGCACCCAAAACGAAAAATATATTGTTGACTATGTTCTAAAAAACATCGGACTGGAAAAATACTTTGACGGAGTTTTTTCGACAAATCAAATTGGTTTTTTAAAATCTGATTCGAGATTTTGGCAATCAATCTGGCAACAGCTTGACAGCCCAGACAAAAAAAGCATTTTATGCTGGGATGACAACAAAGATTTTGCAGAAACAGCAAAAAAGTTCGGTTTCGAGACCGAACTTTACACCGGATTTAACGAATATAAAAATAAAATTAATTATTATTTAAGTAAAAAATAAATTATGATTGATATAAAACAAAATAAAATTAGCGTGCCGCAGAAAAACCCCGGTAGTAGAACGCAGAGCGTTCACTACGGGGCAAGTAATTTAAGAATTATTCCTTTGGGCGGATGTGAAGAAGTCGGCAGAAATATGACGGTTTTTGAATATGGGCAAGACATTGTGATTTTGGATATGGGCCTGCAGTTTCCCGAAGAAGATATGCCGGGAATTGATTATGTAATTCCCAATGTTGAATATTTAAAAGGCAAAGAAAAAAATATTCGCGGAGTTATTTTTTCACACGGGCACTTAGACCACATTGGAGCAGCTCCAATATTATTGCAAAAATTGGGAAACCCGCAAATCATAGGCAGGCCTTTAACTTTGGAAATGGTAAAACACAGAGTTGAGGACTTATATCACGGCGCCGCCAAAAAACTAAAAACAACTTATGTAAAAGACCTGCAGCAAAAAATAAACTTGGGGGCTTTTACTTTGGGATTTTTTCAAATTGACCACAGCGTCATGGATGCGGTTGGAGTAATTTTAGAGACACCGGTTGCAACAGTAATACATCCGGGCGATTGGACAATTGAAAAAAATCCTATTGGCAGAAAAGCCATAGATTATTCCCGCCTGGCTAAATTAAAAAGGCCGACCATTTTAATGCTTGAGTCATTGGGGGCTACAATTACCAAAGAGCCCGTGACCGAAGAAGAAATGTTAAAAAATCTTTATAAACTGATAACAAAAGCTCCTGGCAGAACTATTATCGCCACATTTTCTTCGCAAATCCAGAGGATAAAACAAATAATGGAGTTTGCCGCGCAGACCAACAAAAAAGTTGCTTTAGATGGTTTTTCAATGAAATTAAATGTAGAGCTTGCAACAAAATTGGGTTACATAAAAATCCCCAAAGGAGTTATAATTTCAACAGATAAGGCGCACAATTATCCAGACAATAAAATAATCATCGTTTGCACCGGAGCGCAAGGAGAAGAAATGGCGGCTTTGTCCAGAATTGTCGCGGGTAACCATAAACACATAAAAATTAAAAAAGAAGACACTGTTATTTTTTCTTCATCTGTAATTCCCGGCAACGAACGAACAGTTCAGCGGGTAAAAGACAATCTTTACCGCCAGTCCGACAATGTTTACCATTCAGACATTATTGATATCCACATCTCAGGACACAGCAATATAGAAGGCATTAAAGAGATGCTGAGAGAAATTAAAGCAACTTATTTTATTCCTGTCTATGCAAACCACTATTTTTTGAAAGAAGCAGCTAAAATTGCTCAAGAGTTAGGTTTTCCAAAAGACAGAATATTTGTGCCAGACAACGGGTCTGTTATAAGATTTACAAATCAGGGAGCGGAAATGCTGAAAGAAAAAGTTCCCTCAAACTATATTTTTGTTGACGGGCTTGGAATTGGAGATGTTGGCGAAATTGTTTTGAGAGACCGCCAAATGCTGGCGCAAGATGGAATGTTTGTTATAGTAGCAGTAATAGACAAGCGAACTGGTCAGGTTAAAGGTTCGCCCGATATTATTTCGCGTGGATTTGTTTATTTGAGAGAATCAAAAGATTTATTGTCGCAGACGCGCAAAAAAGTAATTGAAATTGTAGACAAGTCAGCTGGCCACGGAGGTGCTGTAAACTGGACTTATGTTAAAGACGAAATCAGAAACAAAGTCGGCGACTTCCTGCACACAAAAACTAGTCGCCGCCCGATGATACTTCCAGTCGTAATAGAAGTATAGTAAAATAATAAAATACTATGAGAATTTTTAGCGGAATTAGGCCAACAGGCAACATTCATATCGGAAATTATTTGGGAGCTGTAAAGCAATGGATTGCTTTACAAGACAGCAATGAGTGCGTTTTTTGCATAGTTGATTTGCACGCAATTACAACTCCGTATGACCCCAAAGAACTTCAAAAAAATATTTTAGAGGCAACAACAATTTATTTAGCCGCCGGAGTCAATCCTGAAAAATCAATTATTTTTGTTCAGTCAAATGTAAAAGAGCACGCTGAACTGGCCTGGCTTTTAGGAACCATTACTCCCATGGGCGAACTTTCAAGAATGACCCAGTTCAAAGAAAAATCAAAACAGCACAAAGATTACATAAACGCCGGTTTGTTTAATTACCCTGTTTTAATGGCAGCTGACATTCTTTTGTACAAAGCCCAGGGCGTTCCTGTTGGCAAAGACCAGGAGCAGCATGTAGAATTGGCCAGAACCATTGCAAAAAAGTTTAACCAAAAATTTGGCAAAATTTTTGAAGAGCCAGAAACAATTTTACCAAAATCAGGAGCTAAAATAATGAGTTTGATAGACCCGAAAAGGAAAATGTCAAAAACAGATGACCCAAAAAGCTATATTTCCCTTTTTGATTCGCCAGAAGATATCACAAAAAAAATAATGAACAGCCAAACCGACTCTGGCAAAGAAATAATTTATAATGTCACAAAAAAACCCGGCATTTCAAACCTTTTAACAATTTATAGTTTGTTAACCGATAAAACAACCCAAGAAATTGAAAAACAATTTAAAGGCAAGGGCTATGGCGATTTCAAAAAATCATTGGCAAAAATTTTAATTAATTATTTAGAGCCATTCCGCAGAAAACAAAAAGAACTTGCCACAAGAGACGTCTATGTAAAAGAAATGCTAAACAAAGGCGCCTCAAGAGCAAAAATTATCGCAGAAACCACCATGAAAGAAGTTCGAGACAAAATGGGATTAAGCTAAAAGATAAATAATAAAAAGCAGCCGGGGCACCCTTTGGGTCTGGCTGCTTTTTATTCATAGTCAAATTAAAGAATCCAAATTAAGATTTATTTCCGAATTCCAATCTATTTCTTTATAACCGTGAAGGAACTTATTAATATAGTCCTTTAAATAATTATATTTTTCATTTGTTTTCGCCTCAAACTTAATTGTCAAATAGGGCGCGTTTTGGGAATAACGAACGACAAACATACCATCATCCAGATTAACCCTTACTCCATCTCCCGCTCTTTGGTCGTCAATAATTTCTGATCCGGGAAAAGATTTTTCAAGCAATGGAACCATTTTCTTTATTAACGCAACCTTTTTGTCATCGGCGCAATACACTTTTATTTCAGGGCTGGAAATATATTTTGGGAAAGATTCAATGGCAGCTGAAAGAGATTGATTGGTTTTGCCTAAATAATCCAACAAATACAAAGTTGAAAAAATGCCATCGTCGTGATTGTAAAAATCTTTTGAAAAGAAAAAGTGCCCTGACAGCTCGCCAATGAAAGCGGCTTTTACTTCCTGATTTTTTTTCTTCAAAAAAGAATGGCCCGTTCTCCACATAAAAGGTTTTCCGCCCTCCCTCAAAATTACATCTTCAACAACCTTTGAACAAAGCGTATTATACATAATAATAGAACCTGGATGATTTTTCAAAACACCGGTTGCAAAAATAGCCACCAAAACATCGTTCCAAATAATATTTCCTTTTTCATCGACAATGCCAATACGATCGCCGTCTGTATCATAAGTAAAACCAAGATCGGCTTTTTCTGCCAACACTTCTCTAGACAATCTTTTTGCCACAACCATATCTGTTGGATCTGCGACGCCAACGGGAAAAGAAGGATCCAAATTACAATTGTATTCTACGACCTTGCAACCCGCTTTTCTTAAAATTTCTGGAACAATCACGCCGGCCGTTGAGCAGCTTGGATCGACAACTATCTTAAATTTCTTTCTAAAATCAAATCTTTTCAGCAAATCATCAGAATATGCCTGCCTTATATTTCGCTCTTCAACTTTTCCGGGCACGTCGCTTTTTTCATAATCTTCCTGCTCAATAATTTTTCTTATTGTTTGGATGCCATCTGAAACCATTGTTTCAGAAAAATCAATCGCCAACTTAAAACCATTATACTGCGGGGGATTATGCGAAGCAGAAACATAAACGCCTCCCCTACAATCAAGATAATACTGACTCCAATAAAACGTGCCTACAAGCTCCATGCCTATAAATATCACATCTATGCCTGCCCAATTCAAACCTTTTATAACATCTTGGCTGTATTGAGGGCTTGTTTGCCTGCAGTCACAACTTACGACTGCTTTCTTTATTCCGTTTCTTTTCAAAAAAGTGCCATGAGCTCTGCCGATATGCTCTACAATCTCTGAATTAAGATCTTCTCCTACCAAACCCCTTATATCGTAACCTCTAAATATGTAAGGATTTATCTTCATTTTTTTATTATCACTAATTAATATTTTTTAATTTATCAAAAATTTCAGAGCCTTCTTCAAGCATTTCTTTAACTTTTTTAGGATCATCGCCGTCGGCAATTATTCTAAATTTTCCATACTCTGTTTTTGATTCCCGAAACCAAAGATAACAATTTTCATTGAATAATATTTTGAGCCCACCAGTAATATCTCCTGTTTTTTTTATTTTATATTTTTTTTGTTTAAAATATTTTTCTAAATCCTTTTTCATCAAATTTGCGTCTTCTGGCGAACACTCTTTTAAGGTTTTTTCCGAATAATATTTTGGATAGCTTAATAATATATCAGATAATTTTTTTTGTTTTTCAGCGATTAATTTTAAAATTAAAATTGTTGCCATAATTCCATCGCGGCATTTTATCGGCGGAATAATAACTCCCCCATTAGATCCTTCTCCGCCAATAATGCTTTTTTGCTTTTCCATTTCTTCTACCACATTTGTTTCTCCCACTTCCACCTCTTTTATTTTTGCTTTATATTTTTTTGCAATATCTCTGACTAAATAAGACGTGCAGTCATTTGTCACAACTATCTGATTTTTACTGCCCGGTAAGCAGGCGGCGCAAGCTAATGCAAATACGTACTGACCCGAAACCATCTGGCTTGACTCTTTGGCAAATTTGGAATCTTCCGGCAAAATAAATTCAACCCTGTCAGCGTCGCAATCAAAACCGCAGCCAAACTCATATTCATTTTTTATCTTATCCTTTAACCCTGAAAGCGAATCCGTGTTAGGCTCTATTTTCCTTAAAAATTCTCCGGGCTTGTTGTTTATTATATCTGCTTTTACCCCTAATTTTGAAAAAAGTTTCTTGAGTATTGCTGTGGCAGAACCACCGTTTGGATCAGCTAAAATTTTAAAATTAGACCTTTTTATTTTATCAGATGATTTTTTGCCGATTTTTCTGAAAACAAGATTTATGTATTCATTTATGGATTCTCTATTTTTATTTAATATTTTTGTTTTATTTTTTGATTTTTTAAAATTTTTCTGCTCAAAGTTATGAACTAATTTTATCAATTTTTCCGTCTGTTCCTTATACAAAATCGCGCCATCTTTTCCTAAAAATTTCCATCCGTTACATTCCGGCTCATTATGAGAAGCCGTTATATAAACCCCGCCGTCCGCCTTAAACTTTATAATTGCCAACTGGCAAACCTGGACGGGAACCAATCCCAAATTTATAATTTTTTTAACGCCGAAATCAGAAAAAGCCCCCTCCATTTCACTTTTGAGAATAGGGGTTGACGCCCTGCTGTCCCCTGCGATTACCAAAACAGAATTTTTGTTGCAAAATAAATGACAAAAAGCCAGCGCATATCTCTGCGCCAGTTTAATAGTAATACCTTCGCCATAAACGCCTCTTATTCCAGAAAATGACTCTGATAATTTTGAACTATCCTGTTCCATGATGTTATTGCTAAATTATATCAAAAAGACTTGAATTTTCAAGGACTTTCTGCTATGATACCAACATAATATAAATACATGAAAACATACGAATTAACATATATTGTCTCGCCGGAGATAACATCAGAGGAAGCAGAAGCAAAAGTCAAAGAAATTGAATCTTTGATACAAAGAAAAGAAGGAATTATTGTAAGACAAAACAATCCTATCGCTAAAACATTGGCTTATCCTATAAAAAAACGTGCTTCTGGTTTTTTTGGCGTTTTGGAGTTTCAATTGGAACCGGAAAAATTAATTGAAATAAAAGAAGTTATTGCCAAAAATGGAGAAATTGTGCGCCATATGGTTATAATAAAAGAACCTGCCAAACCAAGAAAAGAAAGAAGAACCAGGGTAAAACCACGACCCGAAGGGTACCCCGATTTTGAAAAACCCTTCGACTTTACTCATGACGAGGAACAAAAAACAGAAATTAAAACCGCGAAAGACGAAAAACCTACACACGTTAAAAATAAAATAGAAAAAGAAAAGGTCGAATTAAAAGATATTGAACAACAACTAGACGAGATATTAGGTGAATAATCATGAACCTAAATAAAGCATTCGTACTTGGAAATGTCACCCGAGATCCGGAAGTAAGGTCTTTGCCATCAGGACAGCAAGTGACAAATTTTAGCATAGCCACAAACAGATTTTATACATCAAGCGCGGGAGAAAAAAAACAGGAAGCAGAGTTCCATAATGTTGTCTGTTTTGGAAAATTGGCTGACATTGCATCAAGGTATTTAAATAAGGGCTCTCTTGTTTTAATTGAAGGAAGGATAAAAACAAGAAACTGGACAAACTCTCAGGGAGCAAAACAATACAAAACAGAAATAATTGCTGAAACAATGCAGTTGGGACCCAGAGGAAGTGGCAGCTCGGGCAGTCCAAATTATCAAAAACCATCTTTTCAAAATCCTGAACCAGAGGTTTCAAAACAAGAAGAAATTCCGGTAATTGAAGAAAATTATACTCCACCAGCAACTGAGAATACAGAAGAACCGAAACAAGTTTCCTTTGACGGCGATGCCGCCGATGAAATCGACGTTAAAGACATTCCTTTTTAACTTTTAATTCGAATAAAATAATTAGAATAAATTTTTTATTATGTGTTATTTTTGCCAAAAAAATATTGATGATGTTGACTTTAAAAACACAGAAATGCTGGCACGATATGTGTCTGGTTTTTATAAAATAAAACCGAGAAAAAAAACAAATCTTTGCTCGTTTCATCAGAAAAAAATTGCAGTTGCAATAAAAAGAGCCCGCCAAATGGGTTTGATGCCCTATACTCCAAAATAAATCACTAAAAAACAGCCTCTCGGCTGTTTTTTAGTGATTAGATTATGCTTCTTTTACTTTCATCGCTTCATCTTTTATTTTTTTCATTGCGTCTTTATGCTCTTTCAAATAGAGCTTCGCAGCTTCTGTGCCCTGTCCGATTTTTTCGCCTTCAAAAGTAAAAAAGCTTCCCGATTGTTTTATTAATCCAGAAACCAAGCCGGCTCTTAACGCGTCACCTGATTTTGAAATTCCTTCGTTGTAATAAATATCAAATTCTGCTGTCTTAAAAGGGGCTGCCACTTTATTTTTTACAACTTTTGCTTTTACCCTATTTCCAATAATTTCGTCTCCTGATTTTATCTGGGCTGTTCTTGTCAAATTAACTCTTACTGATGCATAAAACTTTAATGCCAGGCCTCCCGGCGTTGTTTCTGGATTTCCAAAAACCATTCCAATTTTCATTCTTGTCTGGTTTAAAAAAATTACCATTGTATTTGACTTTGACATTATACCAGAAAGTTTTCTGCATGCCTGTGACATCAGCCGCGCCTGCAAACCCATGTGCTGGTCTCCAATTTCTCCTTCAATTTCAACTCTTGGAGTTAAAGCAGCAACCGAGTCAACAACTATCACGTCAACGGTTCCTGTTTTTACAAGCGTTTCAACAATTTGCAATGCCTGCTCGCCAGAATCGGGCTGAGAAATTAACAAGTCGTCAACATTAACGCCAATTCTTTTGGCATAATCGGGGTCCATGGCATGCTCTGCGTCAATAAATGCGCACGCGCCTCCTTTTTTCTGCGCTTCAGCTAAAATATGCAAAGATAAAGTTGTTTTACCAGATGATTCAGTCCCATATATTTCTATTATTCTACCTCTGGGCATTCCGCCAACTCCCAAAGCCATATCCATTGCGATTGAACCAGTTGGAATTACATCAACATTAACCGCATGAATGTCGCGCATTTTCATAATAGCTCCCTCGCCAAACCTTTCCTTAATTTCATCAATGGCGCTATTCAACGCCTTATTTTCCTTTTTTACCTCTTCTTTTTTTATTTTTTCTTTTACCATGTTTTTAATTTAAAAATATTTTTTCAGATTTTAAACTTTTTTCCAGTCGCTGGATTCTTCTGATTCATCTAATCCTCCGCTTTCAATCATGTCTACTTTTGTTCCCTGGACGCTGTCGCCGTAAACTTCGCGGGGCTTGGCGCCATCAGCCGGGCCGACAATTCCTTTTTCTTCCAACATATCAATCAATCTGGCGGCTCTTGAATAACCAATTCTCAAGCGCCTTTGCAAAAATGATGCCGACGCTTTTTTGGTTTCCAAAACAATTTGCTTTACTTGCTCAAACAATGGGTCGTCGCCGCCAAAAAATTCCCCTGAATCGCCGACGCTTCCCTCTTTAACATCGTGCTGCTCCAAAGCGTCTTTCAAATTTTGAACTAAGACAGATTGCGGTTCTTCTACTTTTTTATCTTGCTCTATAATAAAATCAGCAACTTTTTTAACTTCTTTTTCTGAAATATACGGCGCCTGAATTCTGCTGATTTTTGCTGATTTGGCTGACGAAAATAGCATGTCTCCTGCTCCCAGCAATTTTTCAGCGCCAGCAGTATCAATAACTGTTCTTGAATCAACCTGCGAGGAAACCTGGAAAGTAATTCTGGTCGGCACGTTGGCTTTAATCAAACCGGTAATAACTTCCACCGACGGCCTCTGCGTTGCCAGCACCAAATGAATTCCGGTTGCTCTTGCCATTTGCGCCAAGCGAACAACACCTGCCTCAATTTCCCTGCCTTTTGCTGCCATCAAATCAGCTAATTCATCAACCACAAAAACAATATAGGGCATTTGCAGTCCCGAAGCAATAATGGATTTATTCGCATTGTATGAAGCCAAATTTCTTGCCGGCACTTCTGCAAATATTTCAAATCTTCTTTCCATTTCACGGGTCAGCCACTGCAAAGCATTTATTGTTTTTGTTGCGTCATAAATTACAGGGCACAAAAGATGCGGAATGTCGTTGTAATGCTGAAACTCAACTCTTTTCGGGTCAACCATAATCAGCCGCAAATTTTCAGGAGTGCATTTGTAAAGCAAACTCAAAATTAAAGTATTTAAGAAAATTGTTTTTCCTGTGCCAGTTGCTCCGGCAACCATAATGTGGGGACCTTCTGTAATGTCTGTGTAAACCGGCGCGCCAGAAACGTTTCTGCCCAAGGCAACCATCAATGGACTGGTAGCATTTTGAAAAGCCGCCTGCGCCATTAAGTTCCTTAAAGTGACAATTGACCTTACTTTGTTCGGCACTTCAATACCAACAAGGGATTTTCCCGGAATTGGCGCCTCAATTCTAATCGGATGAGCTGCCAAAGCTAAAGCTAAATTATTTGACAATGTTGTAATTTTGGAAAGTTTTACTCCTTCAGCTGGCTTAAAAGCATATTGAGTTACAGTCGGGCCGACATTAACTTCTGCCATTTCCACCGGAATGCCAAAATTTTCCAGCGTGCTTTTAATTATCATGGAGTTTTCTTTGATGTTTCCAGAAGTCGGGGCTGCCTCATTTTTATTTAATAAATCCAGCGGAGGCAGAATATAATTATTTTTGTTGGCACCAGGTTTTTTAATTTCCTTTTTCTCCGGCCCGTCATCTTCGCCGCCTTTTTTAAATAAGGTTATTCTTGATGGAGCGGTTTTTTGTTTTTCGGGGTACCCTTTGGGTCCTTCTTGCTCTATGCCTTTGATTTTTACATTTTCCTGGTCTTGCCTATTTACCGCAAAAGTCGGTTTTTCATCTTTGTCCTTCTTTGGAAATTCTTGCCAAATAAACTGCAGGAAGATAAACAGGCCAATTAACAAAATTGCGGCAAAAACAATGTTGGCAACAATAATTCCAAAAAAATGAAAAAGTACCCAGCCAAGAAGATATCCTATCCAGCCGCCGCTTTTTATTGTCAGGTCGCGAACCGCCAAAATTCCCGAGACACCAACAAGAGAGATTAAAATTGCCAGAAACATTGCGAGGTCTTTGCCCTTTTTTCTAGTTCTCAAAAATATCAAGCCAGCCATGAAGAAAAACAAAGGTATTGCATAAAACGCTTTTCCAATTAAAAAATTACAAGTATTTATAAAAAGCTCTCCGGCGTAGCCCGCCTTGTCAAAATAAGGAAAGGATAAAACAGCAATTACTGCCACCAAAAACATTATGATGGCTTTTATCCATCTTTTAGTCCAGTTGCTCAGAATGGAGTCCTTCTTCTTTTCGTCTTTTCCGTTCTTTTTATTTTTTCCGTTGTTTTTTTCCTTAGCCATAATTATTTTATTATACTCTCTACATTATATTTTTCAAGCCGATTTTTACACAAGAAAAAACCGCTGGGCGAACCCTGCGGTTGTACGAGGCGCTTTGAGCTGAGCATCTACCTTTATACGGAGACCGTTTCATGTGTTCAGATGAACCGAACGTTCTCTTGCTCGATTCCTATAGGCCAAGGCTCGCCTTCCCGCCAGCGAGCGAGAAACTCGGGCTGAAGGGCTGCATTGCCTATGGGGAATCCATAGTGGGCACGCCATGCTCCGATCCGAATTGTACCGGCCTCATGGCCGGCGCGTATCGCGAAGATTCCGCTCTCGCCTTCCTTGAAGCAGGCCATCCGCTGACCGTTATAGATGTCGATTACGACAAAGAGAAACATGCTTGCGTGTGGCATCGCGAATACAATCCAATCCTTCCAGGCGCTGCGCTGGTTGCCGATGCCCCGGTCTGGAGCCACCGACGAATCACCCTCGTAGCGCAAGACTTGATAGTCCGATGTAACAACGAAACGCGGATCATCCTTTCGGATGAAGCACCATCCGCCGGAAAACAGCCTGCTTATCCACTGCCCGATACGAGTGTAAAGGAACCAAGACATGACAGCATTCCTCCATATTCGGATTTCAATGGCGAAGAAACGCTCTCCGCTTCACTAAATTAATTATATCATATTAAAATGACTTAGTCAATACAGAAAAACAACAAAATACCCCGCCCTTTTGGGGGCGGGGTATTAAATTCTGTTTAGTCTTCGTCTTTTTTCTTTGAAATAAATCCTGTGCCGACTGGAATAAGTTTTCCAATGATTACATTTTCTTTTAATCCGCGGAGTTTGTCTTCCTTGCCTTCAAGGGAGGCCTTAATTAACACTCTGGAAGTTTGCTGGAAAGAGGCCGCTGACAAAAATGATTCGGAGTTTAACGAAACCTCTGAAATTCCAAGCAATATTTGCACTGATGTCGGCGGTTCTTTTTTTAATTTTTTCAATCGTTCAACTTCTTCATTAAAAATTACGCCTTCAACAACTTCGCCTTTTATCCAATCAGAGTCGCCCTCTTCTTTAATTCTTACTCTTGAAAACATTTTTTGAATAATCGTCTCAACGTGTTTGTCGTTGATATCAACTCCCTGCGAAGCATAAATTCTCTGGACTTCCTGCAAAATATATCTTTGGGTTTGCTCAACTCCGGCTGATTTATAAAGTTTTTTTAAATCCAAACTGCCTTCGCACAATGGCTGATTTTCTTTAACTTCCTGTCCTTTTTCAACTATTATCGCAATTCTGCCAGGAATTTTGTATTCCATAACTTCTTTTTTCGGGGTGCCCTTTGGGCCGTTTTTTTTATCGGTTGGTTTAATTGTGACCATTCTTGTTTCTTCATTTATGCCAACAACCTTTCCTTCGGTTAAAGACATTATGGCTTCTCCTTTTGGAGACCTGCATTCAAAAATTTCTTCAATTCTTGGCAAGCCCTGAGTAATGTCGCCTGCCCCCACAATTCCTCCCAAGTGGTGAGTTCTTAAAGTTAACTGAGTGCCCGGCTCTCCGATTGCCTGGGCCGCCACAATTCCAACCGCCTCTCCCATTTTTACCAAATTATTTCTGCCCAAATCCCAGCCATAACATTTTTGGCAGACACCTTGCGAACTCTTACAGGTTAAAGGCGAAGCAAGAACAACTTTCTCAATTCCTTCTTCTTCTGCAATTGCTTTTGCTGCCTGCCAATTTATTATTTCTCCTTTTTTAACAAAAGTTAATTTCGGGTGCCCCGAGGGCGCCTCCACATTTTCCAATGCGGTTCTGCCGACAATTTTGAAAACAAAATCCTGCTCAATTAAATCAGCATCTTTTTTATAAACAACAAAGCCAGTTTTATCTCCGCAGTCATCTTCTGTAACAATTACGTCATGAGCCACGTCAACCAAACGCCTTGTTAAATATCCTGCCGAAGAGGTCCTTAAAGCAGTGTCAGCTGTACCTTTTCTGGCTCCGTGGGTTGAAATAAAATATTCCAGAACATTAAAGCCCTCTGTAAAAGATGATTTTACCGGCAATTCAATAATGTCTCCTGCAGGATTATTCACCAAGCCCTTCATGCCAGCCATCTGAACTGGCTGCGCCCAGGTTGCTCTGGCGCCGGCTGAAATAATTGACATAACCGGGCCGTCCGGCGGCAAGGTTGTTTTTAGCAATGCCTCTAATTTTGTTTTAACCGTCTGCCATATTAAAATTTTCTGCGATGTTTTTTCTTCCGGAGATAAAAGTCCTTTTTCAAAATGGCTGTCAATTTTTCTGACTTCTTCTTCCGCTGCGTCAATCAAGCCCTTCTTTTCTTTGGGAACAATCAAGTCGTCCATGCCCCAGGAAACTCCAGACAGCGTGCATTGCTCAAAACCCAATGTTTTTATTTTATCTATAATAACCACTGCTTCTTCATTGGTGTATTTTTCAATGACTTCTCTCACTAATCCTTTTAATGCTTTGTTGTCAACTAATTTGTTTACGTAAGGATAATCATGGGGCAAAACAGAATTTAAAATGAGCCGGCCCACAGATGTTTCAATCATTTCTATTTTGTCCGGAAATTTCGGGCTCGGAACTTTTATTTTTTCATTCATTCCCAAAAATCCGTATTCAAAAGCAGTAATTGCTTCAGAGTCCGAAGAATATGTTTTTACATCTTTTTCATTAGGGGTACCCACATTTGGGTCTTCTTTTTGTTTTGTTAAATAATAACAGCCCAAAGCAATGTCTCGGAATGGCCCCATAATTGGCATTCCGGTTGCAGGTCGCAAAAGATTTAAAGTGGAAAGCATAATTTCCCTTGCTTCTTTTTGGGCTTCGTCTGACAAGGGCAAATAAACCGCCATCTGGTCGCCGTCAAAGTCAGCATTAAACGCTTCGCAGACCAACGGATGCAATTTTATTGTTTCTCCTTCTGTCAAAAGCGGCCTGAATGCCTGAATTCCAAGCCGGTGCAAAGTTGGAGCCCTGTTTAACAAAACCAATTTATCTTTAATAATTTCTTCCAAAATTGCCCAAACCTCGGGTGTTTTTTCATCAATTAGTCGCGCGGCTCCGCGAATGTTAAATGCTAATTCTTTGTCTAAAATTCTTTTAATCACAAACGGCTTAAAAATTTCCAGAGCCAATGTTTTTGGCAAGCCGCATTGCGAAAATTTTAATTCCGGACCAACGGCAATAACCGATCTTCCAGAATAATCCACGCGTTTTCCCAAAAGATTTTGCCTAAATCTTCCTTGTTTTCCAGCCAACATTGCAGCCAACGACTTTAACAAACGTTTTCCGCCGGTTGTGGCAGTTGTTGTGACTCCCTTTCTCATTTCATTGTCAATTAAAGCGTCAACTGCCTCCTGCAGCATTCTTTTTTCGTTTCTGACAATTACCGGCGGCGCAGAAATTTCCTGCAGATATTTTAAACGATTATTTCTGTTTATAACTCTTCTGTACAAATCATTTAAATCAGACGATGCATATCTTCCGCCATCTAATTGAACCATTGGCCTTAAATCTGGCGGTAAAACCGGCAGAACATCCATAAACATCCATTCTGGTTTTACTCCTGCTTTCAACATTCCCTGAAATAATTTTAACCGTCTCAAAACTTTTTTTCTGGTTGCCGGCGGCGCCTCTTTTGCTTCCTTGGCAATTTGTTTTGTTTCTTTTTCTAAATCAATTTTTTGGAATATTTCTTTTACAACCTCAGCTCCGGTGCCTGCCTCAAATACTTCTCCATATTTCATGGACAAAGTATGATAAACAACCTCAGACAAAATTTTTAATTCCTTAATATCCAAAAGTTCTTCTTTGGCTTTTTCTCTTGCCTGTTTCAAATCATTTTTGGCCGCCTCTGTTTTTTCTTTTTTAACTTTTGATTTGTATTCATCTTCAATCGCTTCCATAATTCCGTCGCGGGCTTTTTCGTTAACCTTGGTAACAATATATGAAGAAAAATAAATAACTTTTTCCAGTTGCTGAGAACTTTTATCCAAAACCAAACCCATTCTTGAAGGAACTCCCCTCAAAAACCAGATATGCGAAACCGGCGTGTACAATTTAATATGCCCCATTCTTTCGCGTCTTACAGACGATTTCGTGACTTCAACTCCGCACCTGTCGCAGACAACTCCTTTGTATCTTATTCTTTTGTATTTTCCACAGGCGCATTCGTAGTCCTTTTCCGGTCCGAAAATTCGCTCATCAAAAAGTCCGTCCTTTTCGGGCTTTTGAGTTCTGTAATTAATTGTTTCCGGCTTGGTCACTTCGCCATGAGACCAGGACATAATGTCCTCGGGCGAAGCAAGCTTTATTCTTATTGATTCTAAATCTAATACTCGCATTTGCGTAAATTTTTAATTATTATATAAATTGGGTTGGCAATTTTTATTTTTTTTCGTCTCTGTAATCTCTTCTGTTTTCTCTTTCGTCATCTCTGGGCATTCTTGGCTTCTCCTTGACCTCTACTGCCATGCCGAGTGATTTTAATTCAGCCACCAGCAAATTAAATGACGCAGGAATATTTGGATTCCTAATTGGCTCGCCTTTTAGAATTGACTCGTAAGCAGCCGCTCTTCCTTGAACATCGTCTGATTTTATTGTCAGCATTTCCTGCAAAGTGTGGGCAACTCCATAACCTTCCAATGCCCAGACCTCCATTTCTCCAAATCTCTGTCCTCCAAATTGCGCTTTTCCGCCCAGCGGCTGCTGAGTAATCAATGAATATGGCCCAATGGACCTTGCGTGAACTTTGTCATCAACCATGTGAATTAATTTCATTACATACATGTAGCCGACAGTAATTGGTTTTGGAAACGGCTGGCCGGTTTTTCCGTCATAGACAATAACTTGTCCGGATTCGGGCAATCCAGCTTCTTTTAATTCTGCCTTTACATCTTCTTTGTTGGCTCCCAACAATGCAGGGGAAATTGCAATATAATTTAATTTGCGAGCTGCCCAGCCAAGGTGCGTTTCCAAAATTTGTCCCAAATTCATACGAGATGGAACCGACAACGGAGAAACTACCAGGTCAATTGCAGTTCCGTCAGCTAAAAACGGCATTTCTGCTTCAGGTAAAATTCTTGAAACAACTCCTTTGTTTCCGTGTCGTCCCACCAACTTATCTCCAACTTTTGCTTTTCTGGTTTCAGCAACTTCAACCTGGATTCTTTTTATAACTCCTGGCTCCAATTTGTGCCCCAATTCCCTTGAAAATATTTTTACATTGACAACTTTTCCTTTTTTCCCGTGCTCCATTCTCAAAGAAGAATCCTTAACATCTTTTGCTTTTTCGCCGAAAATTGCCCTCAAGAGCCGTTCTTCCGGAGTTAATTCTGCTTCACCTTTTGGCGAAATTTTTCCAACCAAAATATCATTTGGACCAACTTCTGCTCCAACTCTCACAATTCCTTCCTCATCTAAGTCCTTTAATTTTTCTTCGCCAACATTTGGAATATCCGAAGTTGTAACTTCGGGTCCAAGCTTTGTTTCTCTTACATCGCAGGTAAAATCTTCAATGTGAATTGATGTAAATTCGTCTTCTTTTCCCAGGCGTTCTGAAATTGTAATTGAGTCCTCAAACCCGCCGCCGCGCAACGGCAAAAAGCAAACCAAAACATTTCTGCCCAAAGCCAGACGTCCCTGAGAAATTGCCGCACCATCTGCTAATACATCTCCTTTTTTAAATTCTTCGCCTTTTACAACAATTGGTTTTTGATGGAAACAGGAATATTGGTTTGTCCTTACAAACGTCTGTAATTCATAATCCTCCTCCGATTTTTTACCAGAAATATCATACTGAACTTTAATGTGCTGAGCATCAACTTCTTTTACAACTCCCGAAGCTTTTGCCAAAATAACCTGACCCGAATCGTGGGCAACATTTCTTTCTGTTCCAGTTCCAACCAATGGCGCTTCCGGCCTTATCAAAGGAACCGCCTGTCTTTGCATGTTTGAACCCATCAAAGCGCGGGAAGCGTCATCATTCTGCAAAAATGGAATTAAAGAAGTGGCAACAGAAATAAATTGCTTTGAAGAAACATCAATATAATCAATTTGTGAAATTTCAACTTCAGCCGGCTCGCCTTTTACTCTTGCCTCAACTTTATTCGGCGGGATTTCAGGCAAAATTTTGCCGGTTTTTTCATCAATCGGGACTGAAGCCGGAGCAATGCTGTGCCTTTCTTCTTCCTGCGCCGACAAATATTCCACTTCATCGGTTACTTTTCCATTTTTTACTTTAAAATATGGCGCTTCAATAAAACCATAAGGATTTATTCTGGCAAAAGATGCCAAATGGCCCACCAGTCCAACATTTGGGCCTTCCGGTGTCTCAATTGGACAAATTCTTCCATAATGAGATGGCTGCACGTCTCTGACTTCAAAGCCAGCTCTTTCTCTGGTTAAACCTCCAGGTCCCGTTGTTGTTAAACGTCTTTTGTGCTCCAATTCCGCCAACGGATTTTCATTGTCCATAAACTGCGAAAACTGCGAAGAAGTATAAAATTCTTTTACAACCGCCATTAACGGCCTTGGATTTATCAGTTGAATTGGAGTTATTGTATCTGCCTCCAAAGTAGACATTTTGTCTTTGATAATTCTTTCCATGCGCATTAAACCAACTCTCAGGCGGTTCTGCAAAAGTTCTGATAAAGTTCTGACTCTTCTGTTTCCCAAATGGTCAACCTGGTCTGCTTTTGCCATTGGGTCGTTATTTAATCGGATAACTTCTTTTACAACTTCGACCAAGTCCTCTATGCTTAAAATTCTTTCTTCTTTTGTAATTTCTTTATTTAAATTTTTAGGAGCTAATTTGGGCAGGCGCTGCCATGTTTTCCATCTGCCAACTTTTGACAGGTCGTATCTGTCAAAATTAAAAAACATATTAAAAATCAAATCCTGGGCAGTATCCGGAGTCACCAAATCACCAGGCCTCAAACGTCTATAAATTTCCACCAAGGCCTCTTTTTGGTCTTTGCAGGTGTCTCTTCTTAATGTTTCTTTTATATATCTTATTTCACCCACGTCAACATCTTTAAACGCTTTTTCAACTTTATCAATGTTGTCCAAACCCAAAGCCATAAGCAAAGTTGTGGCGGGCACTTTTCTTTTTCTGTTAATTTTTACTCCAATAAATCCGGACTCTTCTGTTTCAAATTCCAGCCATGCGCCTCTGTTTGGAATAATTTTTGAGCCAAAATAATTTTTTCCTCGCCAAAGCCGGGCAGTAAAAAATGCTCCGGGCGAGCGGATAAGCTGGGAAACCACTACTCTTTCAACTCCGTTTACAACAAAAGTCCCCCTCTCTGTCATGACGGGAAAGTCAGCCAAATAAACTTCCTGCTCTTTCACCTCTTTTGTTTTGAGGTTTACTAATTTTATTTTTACCCTTAACGATGCTTCAAGAGAATCGTTATTTTTTTTCGCCTCCAATCCGTTTTTGTAATTTGGTTTTGAAAGTTTATAATCGCCAAACCAAAGTTCGAATTCCTTACCGGTATAGTCGCGAATTGGAGAAATTTCTTCTAAAAGTTCTTTTACTCTCACCTGCCAAAAATCCTCCCAAGTTTCCTTTTGCATTGTCAAAAGGTGGGGAGTTGAATAAGAGAGTTTTGATTTTGAAAAGTTCTTTACTTTTTTTATAATCTCAGCCATTAAAAATTTTGCACAGGGATAGTTCCTTCCCCATGGTTAAGAATAAAAAAATTTTAAAAATTAAAAATTCGTCTCTTACAACAAAAAATTCGGTATTCAAAATAACCGAAAATGAGGGGTTTAATTTTCTTTAGAGTAAAGTGGCCACTTCTTGTTTTTATGACCCATTGATCAGATAGGTCTAATGTAATTACATCTTATTCCTTTTTGAAATGAGTGTCAAGGGCTGTGCGCCTATCTTCTGGTTTTTATGCTTTGCAAGATGCCCAAGGAAACAAAGTTGCCGATTAAACCGGAGCCGCCATAGCTGATAAAGGGCAAATAAATGCCGACAACCGGCAACAAAGACAAGTTCATTCCTATATTAATAAAAAATTGGGCCGTTAAAATTATGGCAAATCCTGAAGCAAACAGCCGAGGAAAATTTGATTGCGACTCAATGGCAATTTTCAAAACGCGCCAGACCAAAAATCCATAAACAATAAATAATGCCAAAACCCCAACCATTCCCCACTCTTCGGAAATTACAGAAAAAATAAAGTCAGTGTGGGGTTCGGGCAAAAATCCAAACTGCACCTGGCTCCCCTTTGCCAAACCCTCGCCAAAAATTTGTCCCGAGCCAATTGAAATTTTTGTCTGATTTTGCGACCAAGATGCGCCCAAATAGTCATACGGAAATAAAAAAGCGGTAATTCTTTGCTTTTGATAATCTTTAAGCAAAAATTGCCACGAGAAACCGGCTATCAGCACAAGGCAAAGAGAAAGAATCAAAAAGTGTTTTATTTTAATTCCAGACACCAATAAAATTCCCAGCCAAATTAATAAAATAACCATGGTTCCACCCAGGTCAGGTTTTATAAAAATTAAAATTGCCGGCAGCAAGACATAAATTCCTGAAAAAATAATATTTCTGAATTTATACATTTCAACATGCCTCATTGAAAAATATTTTGCCAGCAAAATCACTAAAACAATTTTCGTCGGCTCAATCGGGTCCAAAGACAAAAGCCCGATTTTATACCAACCTCTTGTGCCCCTAATTACCGGAGCAAAAAAATGAAGGCCGGCAAGTAGCAACAGGCAAATTCCATATAGAATTAAAATTAAATAAGAATTATTTCTTAAAATTCTGTAATCAAAAAAACTTATTGCAATCATTACCAAAAATCCTACAACAAAAAAAATAATTTGCTTTTCAAAATTTGAAAAATCGTTTTTTGCAACGCAGGTGCTGTAAATTGCAGTCAATCCAAAACAAACCAGCAACACTGCTGGCACAATTATCCCCCAATCCAGTTTTTTTAATTGAATTGTTAAAACTCCCATTTTTAATTAAGCATCGTGATGCGCCTTTTCTCTTAATCTGCGCACATATTCTTTGAAATCTTCAGGAATTTTTATCTCATACCAAACAGAATGGCCCAAATCCTCAAGTTCCTCTCTCTTCTTTTCAAAATCACCTTTTTCTGCTGATTGATATATAAATTTTTCTCCTGTGTTCTTATCCTCTAGTATATAAACTTTTGGTATATCTTTTTCGTGGATTCCATATAATTGGTATAACCAACGCACTGCTGCCTCTTCCGCTACGTCGAACCAAAGCATTCGCCACATTTTTTCTTCAGCGATTAATTGTTGTTCTTTTTCGGCCTGTGGCATTGTTTCTTCTATTATGTTCCTCAAATGAACCCCTTCAATATTGCTTAATTCCTCAATTCCAAAATCTCTTTTTAAGCGGTCTTTTGTCCATTCTATATAAACCTGAATTTTTTTTCTCTGGTCTCCGCTCTTTAATGCTTCCCTAAAAATCCCACCCAATTCTCTTTGCCTTTGCTGAAATAATTCATTTCTAATATCCTCCGGTTCTTGTTCGTCCTGTTGCGTGCCGTTTTCTTCTGGTCGTGTTTCTGGCATAAAATTATTTTACCAAATTTAAGAATTCTTTTTCCGAAAGTATTTTTACTCCGAGCTTTTTCGCCTTATCGGCTTTACTTCCTGGCTCGCTTCCAACTATAACAAAATCGGTTTTTGAAGACACGGATTCGGAAACATCTCCACCAAGGTCGCGAATTTTGGCGCGCGCTTCGTCGCGGCTCATTTTTTCTAAAGTGCCGGTTAAAACAAATATTTTCCCAGACAACTTGTGACTCGCTGGTTTTGAGTTTGTAATTTTTACTTTATTTTCCAGCCGTTCCAAAAATTTTAAATTATCCTTTTCTGAAAACCACTCGTGAATTGATTTTGCAACAACCGGCCCAATATCCAAAATCTTCTCAAAGTCCTCCAATTTTGCTTCTTTAATTTTTTTGATGTTTTGGAAATATTTTGCCAAATCAATGGCGGTTTCTTCGCCAACATTACGAATTCCCAAAGCATAAATAAATTTTGCCAAGGTAATTTCTTTTTTGTCCTGGATTGATTTTATTAAATTTTCTGCTGATTTTTCGGCAAATCTTTCAAGCCCGACAACGTCTTGTTCTTTCAAATCAAATAAACCTGACGGGTCTTGTATCAAGCCCTCGTCCAACAGCCGGTCAATAATTTTTGGCCCCAAACCATCAAAATTAAATGCTGTGCGCGAAGCAAAATGATAAAAATTTCTTCTTTGTTTTGCAAAACATTTTGGATTTGGACATCGCAGCAAGACCTCTGTTTCTGACTTTATTAGTTTTGTCCCGCAACTTGGGCAATGCGTTGGCATTTTAAAATTTTTCTCGTGTCCGGTTCGCAATTCCGGCAGAACTTTTATAATATCTGGAATTACGTCGCCAGCCCTGCCAACAATTACTGTGTCGCCAATTTTTAAACCCAGACGTTTTATTTCGTCTTCATTGTGCAAAGTGGCGCGCGTAATTGTAATCCCAGTAACTTGCACGGGCTCCAAAACCGCAACTGGCGTCATGGCTCCGGTTCTGCCAACCTGAACTTTAATATCCAAAACTTTTGTAGTTGATTGCGCCTGAGGAAACTTAAAAGCAATGGCTCCCCTCGGCGCTTTGCCAACAACTCCCAGTTTTTCAAAAATTTCATTGTTGTTTATTATCACAACAATGCCGTCAATTTCATAGTCCAGTTTTTCTCTTTCTTTTCTCCAATGCTCACGAAATTTTATAACTTCCTCCAAATTTTTGCAATATTTATTGTGCTTATTTGTTTTGAATCCCAAATCTTTTAAAATTTTATGCTTGTCTTCGTGCGTTTTTTGTCCAAAGTCAGTCAGCAATTCGTAGGCAAATGAATCCAATTTTCTTGAGGCAGTAATTTTTGGGTCTAGCTGCCTCACAGAGCCGGCTGCAATGTTTCTTGGATTGGCGTATACTGGTAAACCTTTTGCTTTTTGCTCTTTGTTTATTCTTTCAAATTCCTTTTTTGTTATAAAAACTTCTCCACGAACAATAATCTCTTTTTTATTTTCTATTGTTAACGGAATTGCTTCAACGGTTTTTAAGTTTTGTGTAATATCTTCGCCAATGTTTCCGTCCCCTCTGGTAGCGCCTGTATGCAAAAATCCATCTTTATAAATTAATTCTATTGCCAGTCCGTCAATTTTTAATTCGCAATAATAGTCAATTTTATTTTTTTCTTTCTCTGAAACCAACTTTATAAATCTTTCATACCAGTCATCCATATCTTCTTTTGAAAATGCATCGTTAAAAGAAAGCATTCTTTGAGTATGTTTTACTTTTTTAAATTCCTTCAATGCTTTCCCTCCGACTCTTTGCGTTGGCGAATCAGTGGTTATCAAATCCGGATACTCCTGCTCTAAATCAAAAAGCTCTTTTTTCAAAGAGTCCAAAGCCGAGTCAGATATCTCCTGCCTGTCTAAAACATGATAAAGATACCTATGGTGATTTATAACCTCTCTTAACTTTTTAATTCTTTGTTGGGCTTGCTGTTTGTCCATTTATATTTAGTAAAACAATTCCGTACGCCTTGGGCACAGTTTGATTTTTAAAATCTATTACGGTAATTAAACCTTTGTCGCCTGCCTGATTCATTAAATCCACTCTCATATATCTGCTATCTTGCAATTCCAATCCCTGATAAACTTCTTTAAAGTTCGGGCCATTTTGACCCGCCACAATGCTTTCTTTTGTTAAAATTTCTTTCTTGTCTATTTTTTTATCCACATAAATTGTGTCAAATTCCTCTGAAAATATATCCCTCAGGAGTCTTATTACTATTGGGTATTCCTGGCTTATAAGCGTAGGCTCCCTG
>JBEKVX010000007.1:0-26489 GCA_049513595.1 Candidatus Staskawiczbacteria bacterium
GGCGGTTTAGGTTCGTTGACCTCCTTTACGCGCACATAAATATTATCTTTTGACCAGCGGTTTTCATCCGCCCCTGTCCTATGGAAACCGCGTTCTTTTAAGTGCGCTTCGGCTTGAATTTTTGAGTCAAAACCAAACGTACTATACGTTCCTTCACAGATAACCACGGCTTTTTGGGGCTGCTTCAGCTTTAGTGATGATTTTTTCGCCACCTTGAATCCCCCTGATAGTGAAAAGACCCTTAAGTAAGATATTACAGGTTATTTTTTGTTTGTCAAAATTATTTTGCGGTGGCGAATTGGCCGCAAGCCGCCTGGATATCGTCGCCAAATCTGTATCTCTGGACAAAATTTATTTTTTCTTTTTTTAGGATTGATTTAAATCTATCAACTCTTTTTGTTTCAGACGGAACAAAACTTCCTGTCTTGTTATACAAAATTAAATTTAAAAAATATAATTTCTTGCGCATTAATCCCGCCAGCTCTTTTGCGCATTCGTCAGAGTCATTTACATTTTTTATCAAAACATATTCAAACATTACTTTTCTTTTTGTTTTTTTAATGTAGTCATCAACCGCTTTCAAAACTTCTTTCAACGGATATTTTTTATTTATCGGCATTAACAAACTTCTTAATTTGTCATTTGGCGCATGCAAAGAAATTGCCAAATTAATCTGCAAACCTTCGTCGCTGATTTTTTTTATTCCCTCAATAATTCCTGCTGTTGAAATGGAAATTGACCTGGCGCCGATATTAAAATAATTTTTGTCATTTAAAATTTTTACTGCTTTTAAAACATTGTCATAATTTAAAAACGGCTCCCCCATTCCCATAAAAGTAACATTTGTCACCCTTGCATTTTCGTTTTTTAAATATCTTTCAAAAAATATTACCTGCTCTAAAATTTCGTCTGTTGTTAAATTTCTTTTAAATCCCATTTTTCCTGTTGCGCAAAATAAACATCCCAAAGGACATCCAACCTGCGAAGAAACGCAAACAGTATTTCTTCCGTCGCGGTGCGCCATTAAAACCGTTTCAATCTGCAAACCATCGCTTAAAGTTATCTTCGCCTTCACACTATTTTCCTTCTTGGAAACCAAAACTTCTGCGTCAATTTTTAACGGGCACTCTTTATTTAATTTTTCTCTTAAAACATCTGTAAAAAAAGTTGCGCTTGACCAGTCAGAAATAAAATTTTTGAAAACCGCTTCGTTTGCCTGCTTTACGCGAAACCCCGGCTCACCTGCTAAAATTTTTTCTAACTTTTCTAAATCCATATTTTTTAGTCATTGGAACCGGTGTCGCCGCTGCCTGAAGTTATGCTTGAAAGCGCGCTCCAGATTGCGCCGTCAAAATACATTCTATAATAATCGCCGCCGGTTGCGGTCTTATAATTGCCGCATTGGCTTCCGCTGCAAAAGGAAATATAAAAATCATATTCGCCCGGGGTTGTATAACTAGACAAATCCACGCCATAAATACCGCCTGTTCCATAAACTGAGGCGCAATCGGTTCTGATATTGAATCCGCCATTTTTTTGGCTGGGAAAAGTGTCGCGAAAAGTTCCGGTGTATGCCGTACACCCTGATGGTTGGTTCGGCATAAAATCGCCGTCGTTAATGTAAAAATGTCCGTCAGGCGTAAAACTGGATATTGTGCCTTGCGACCAGTTTACCGTGTCGGCGGTAATTGTATAGGTTGCTTTTGTTGTTCCGTTTTGAGCTGTGACCACCAATGTGTTGCCAGTTACCACCGGGTCTGTTATCCCAGAATAATCCAAAGTTGCTCCTGCTGCCGGCGTTAAATTATTTTCAAAAATTGTTTTTGTTGTTGCAAAAGGAACATTGGTAATAGTTCCAGTTCCGCTTGTAAAAACGCCTCCTGTATAAGTTGCAGAAAGAGGGCTTGCCACATAGGTTGCAGAAGATACCGTTGCATCATTGCTTGGTTTTGTTTTGGTGTTATCAACTGCAAGAGCGCTCCAATTTGTGCCATCAAAATACATTCTATAATAGTCGCCAATTGGGTCGTTATCAGGACAATTGTTGCCGCCGCAATAAGAAATATAAAGATCATATTCGCCCGGGGTTGTATAATAAGACATATCGTAAGTGTAAAAAGGATAAGCGCTATTGCAGGGACCTCCGGCAAAAGCACTACCGTTTGTCATGGAGGGATAGGTGGCTCTAAATGGCAACGCCGTAAATCCGCACCATATCTTTATATCCGGCATAAAATCGCTGGTGTGAAAAGTAAAACTGCCAGCAGGTGTAAAACTATCTATTGTTCCTTGCGACCAATTAGTTGCAGAAGCCGTAATTGCATAAGTTGCTTTTGTTGTTCCATCCTGGGCTGTAACCAACAAAGTATTACCGGTTACCACCGGGTCTGATATATTAGAATCATCCCATGTCTGATTAATTTGGTCTTTGGTTAAAGCAGCTTCAAAAATTATTTTTGATGTCCCATAGGGAACATCGGCAATTGTGTCAGCAGTGGAATTTACAATATAAGTTACAGATGTTATTGCTGTGTCGCTGCTTGGAAATTGCCCATTAAAAATTATGAAGTCAGCGGAATTATCATCTGTATCTTGCGGTTTATTGGTGACTGAATCTAATTTTCTTTGAATACTTTGTCCTGGTAAGGGATTCTGCGCCGGAGCAGTTCCCTCAAAATCCGGAACCTGCCCAAATCCAACTTTGTCAACAATTTTATCAGCAGTTTTCAAGTTTGAATTTTTTAAAACTAACGTGCTCGAGCTGCCATTGTCTCCAAGAGAATTATCTGTCAATAGACCAAAAGAATTGTCAGTTCCCATGCCAGGCAAGGCTGCAAAACTTGAACCGGCTCTGGCAATCAGAAAATAATTATTTGCTTTTATTGTTTTGCCGGAAAATAAAGTTTTGGCAACATAAGATTCCGTTGATCCCCCGCTTGTTTCTCTCTGCAAATACCAGCCGGTTAAATCAATATCTGCGCCATTGGGGTTGTATAATTCCACAAATTCTTCTTTTTCATCAGCAACACTATTGGTTGGTCCGCCAATCTGAACTTCATTTATTAAAATCTTTTGAACTGACGCAGCGGCGATTACATGGACCAATCTTGTAACTTGGACAGCGTGATTCCCTGCTGCGTCAGAAACATTGTAAGTAATTGTATAATCTCCGATTGTGTTTGCATCAGCCGGATTGACAACTACTATGTTTGCAGTAATGTCTCCGTCCACATTGTCTGATGCGGTTGCTCCCGGGTCTGCATAAGGAGGATCTCCAACTGTTAAATTTACTGTGGCGTTGCCAATTAAAGTAATTACCGGAGCTGTTGCATCTACCGGGCTACCGCTTACACTGTCGCCACTACCACAATCTGTGCAAATTATAGTGCAAGACTGAGTTAATGCGGGCTCGCTTGTTGTCGTCCCACAACTATTAGAATCAGTACAAGTTTGTGTTTGTTGCCCATTAGCGCAAGAATCAAATCCGCTACATGTCCAGTTTGGCGTGCAAGTTGATACTCCACCACCACCGCCGCCTAAGTAAGTATTTATATTTTGATTAATTTGATTAGATGGTTGTTGCGGTGCTTGCACCACCAGCTGAATTGTTGGATTTTGTTGTGCCACAAGCGCCTGCACCTGCTGATTTATAATATCCAATTTTTCCTGAATACCGCCTAATTGATCTTGAGAATTTTCTGGAACCGGCGAAACAATTGCGGACAGATTATTAACCGGCTGAGTTTGCGGCGCAGTTGGAGCCGAAGCAGAAACGTTTAATTGACTATTATTTTGGTTTAAAGATGATGATATTGATGCTGAGAAAAAATTACCATTATCTAATAACTGACCTATACTAAAAATAATATTTTTATTTACTAAACCAAAATAAATACCACAAATAATTATTATGGCTCCAATAATCGCAACCAAAAAAATTCCTCTTCCTTGGAATAAATTCTTCATTTTTTTATTCTACCATGAAGCGGGCCAGAGCTAGAATCGCCCGCAACAGGATCCTTCATCGTTTCTAAATTATTTGTATCGTTATCCACAAAATTATTTTTTATTTAATAAATCATTTATTTGTCTTTGCAAATCAGCAATCTGTTTTAATAAATCATCAATCGTTATGGTAGTTGATATAGAAGCGGGTGAAGGATTTATTACACAACTGGTTTGTCCGGTATTCCATTGATAGCCAACATTACAATAGCAATGTCCGTTATACCCATAAGAATCTGAACCATAAACACTTTGACAGGAAGCAGTTTCGGCAACACATTGATTATTTAAGAAAACATAACCAGGGTTGCAATAACATTGATTATCGATTGCATAAGAAAAAATACCATTTTTATTTTGACAAGCTTGATTGTTGGTTATACAGGTGCTTCCACTGGCGGAATATCCGACATTGCAATAACAAGAACCGTCAATGCCAAGATAAGAATTTATAGGACAGATTGTTGTTAGTGGCGTATAGGTCGGGGTGTATGTCGGAGTATAGGAAGATGACGATTTGTAATTTTCTAAATATTCTTCAACACTACCTGTCGCAGTTTTACCCGTCATAGGATTTGTGTTTCCGGGATAGCTCCAATTATCAGTAGGTGTACTGTTCGGGTCTGAACGATAATGAGGGGCAACATAAGTCCCGTTCTTTCTGAAATAACCGTTAACGTGTACTATTGCCTGAGCTACCGAGGCACAACTAAAAATAACAATAAAGGAAAAAAATAAAACGAATATAATTTTTTTCATATTTTTTTATTGTTTATTTTTACTTTTTAGATAACGATAAATCCCATAACTACTCAATCCTATGATTCCTAAAACCCACCAAGCAGAGCTGTCGTCTCCGGTATTTTGATTATTATCTAAATTGTTGCTGTCGGTCAAAGTTTTGTAATTTGTTGAAGAAACAGTATTTACGGGCGGAGTATACCCCGAATCAGAAGCTCTGTTACATTGAGGATAATAAGGAGCGCAAGTCGCAGATAAAGAAGTCCCATCACAACAACCGCAACCACACACTCCCCCATGATGGGAGCAACAGCCACTCCTCGCACTAACCGAAAATGGAGTGATGATAAAAATCAATATGAGAATTATTATAAATATTTTATTCTGGTTCTGCACTAGTTTTGTTTTAGATGTTGGTATCAAAAATAAAACAGCGGCTACTAAATCAAATATTTGCCAAGTTCCTCTAGCCATATAAAAGGGGGCTATCGGATTAAATAAAACAGCAATAATACCAAATATCCAAGCCCAAGCGACATTTTTATTTTTGTATGCAAGATAGGCTGAATATCCTCCGATAATTAAGACAGCCCACCTTTCAAATTGATAGTAGCTGTATGGATTATTTCCAAAGCCGATTATTAAAATAACAAAGGCTATAATTTTGAACCAATTTTCTTTTAAGTAATTATTCATAGATTAAAATTTGAGCTCATCTTTGAGCATTAATTAGGTTGCAATAGTCGAACCTGTTGCTTGATAATTTTTCGTAACGAAATGAAGAAATTTTGAAGCGAAAATTGTAAAAATTAAGGTGGCGTATATGACGAAGGAACTATACGGCGACGAAATTTTTATAATTTGCAGCCAAAATTTCAAATTGCAGTAGAAAAAATTATTAAGCAACAGGTTCTTATATTGTACACCCCTGCAAAACCCAGTCAAACCTGGTAGTGAAATTTTGGCATGGAGTCTACTGCCCGGCAAATAAAAAAATCCGCTTTTCTGGTGGGAAAAACGGAACTATCGGAATATCGAGAGAGACGCGATGGCAACAATGCCAACAGCGATGATTATTCCGGTGACAAAACCGGCAGCAGTCCAGAACTTTCGCCAGATTAACTGCGAGCGCTTTTTGCCTCTGACTCTTTCTCTGATTTCCTCAAAGGCAACCGCTCTTTGCATCAGCAAGAGCAGCTCGTAGGCCGGGTCGTGAAAAGCGTCGTAACGAACGGTCAAGTCCAGCGTTTCTCCTCGCGTGGTCCTTAAGTGAGCGACGCTGAACACACTTAGCGGACTTTTGTCCGCGTATCGACCCATCCGGCGGAGTATGCGGATAAAATGAGGAAACATCCAGGCGCCAGGTAACGGCGCCATTTCGTCCTTGCCATCAAGCATTATTGTCGTGTGCTCGTCACCGCTCTTGCAACTGAACGTCACGAGTTGGGCTTTGTGCCTGATAGCCACGAGCAGCGCCATGTACAGAAGTTTGATGACGGAAAATCTCGTGCACATCATTTCCATTTCTGCGCAGGAATAATCCATGATTTCTCTCCCTGGTTTGTGCAAAGAACTGGTAAGGCGTACGCCAATTTAACAATAATCTTTTAACAAATTTTGTCCAGTCCTCCTCATAAAAAATTTGGCGAACAAAAAAAATTTTGCAATAAAAAAGCCCCGCGTTGTTACATGCAGGACCACACTCTTGTTTTGCCATGCGGCTATTTGCCTCGTGCTCGCTTAATTTCCTCTGCAACTTCCGCAGCAACTTGTTCACCTTCTGCCTTGGTTTGCCCGTCAGGACCGCGGGTGAGAGCTACAAGGCCGGCCTCAGCCATCATCTGGTGGTAAAGTATGATCCTTGCATTGGGAAACGACACTCCTGTTTCTCTTGCAAGTATCACCCGCAAGATTTCTGCAACCTTGGTCGCTTGCTCGTAAACAGAGTCGTTCTCAGCGCTTGCAAGAGAGGTAGCCCTTTGCAGAAACACATTACCCGCAAAGGACCAAAATTCCTGAAGATAAATGCACTCGCTGAGGTCGGTATCCCAGTTTATTTCCTCGCTACATTGCCGTTGCATCGCCTCTTTCAAGTCCCTGATTAGCATACGGCAGAGAAAATCTTCTGTGCCGCCGCGCGTCTGCCGAATCATTTCCGCAAAAAGCTGATTGAAAGTCATGGCCTTTTCTTTCAATGAACAGGGGTGAATAAAAACCGCTTACTGAATAATAAAAAATATACAAACAAAAGTCAAACCCTTCGGTAAACTCAATGTAAACAAAAAACGCCTTTAAGGCGACCATAAAAAAATGGAAGAAAAAACCCGTTGGCGCATTGCTGCACCTAGGGTCTGGAGCTTTTGGCTCCTTTGGGATCGGAGACGACACCTGCTCGCGAGAGCTAGAAGAGGAGCATCACGTGGATGCCGGTAGCGAAGCCAGCCATGATCTCATCCACCGCTGCCGAGCTGGTCCCCACGCGTTCGCCGTTAGCGATGGACACCTGTCCATTTTCGCGGAGATACTTGGTGGTTCCGTCCGGGTTGATCACGATGTGGTTCTTGGTTGGGGCACCCTCAATGCCGTAGTAGATGTTGGTTTCACCGTTGTGCCCTTTGGCGCCCTCGGTGATGAACCATCTGGCAGTGGTGTGGCCTGCGGCGGCGACCTGGCTCACGATGGAGCCGACGACGCGATCCACAACAGGCTCGACCTTGCGGCCGAAGAAGTTGACGATCGTCGTCCAGATCGAAGACGGCAGAACGCGGTCTTCCATCCTCTCAAAAACACCGATCCTCCTGCCATAACCCTTCCTAATCATGATATATGTCCCCCTAAATTGTTAACATGGGCTTAGTTGCGGCGAAGTGCCGTACCAAGCTCACACCAAACTATATGATAGGACAAGTAAGAGATCGTGTCAATACCTAGACAACTAAACAAAAAAGCGCTTAAAAAACGCTTTTTACAAATTAATTTAATTTGCCGTCTGCGAAACGCCTGACCATTTGCAGCCGACTTTATTTTGTTGCGCTTGCTTTTCGGCTGCGGTGATTTCTGCTCTGTATTTTACATCCGGCTCATAAAAACGCGCCACTGCCAAACCTTCTGCCACTAATTGTACATCAATGTTTGTATTTCCTAAAAAAATATATCGCAAACATCTGCCATATTGGTCAACATCGCTCACATCTTTTTGTAAAACAACTTGCTTTCCCAAAACCAAATTTTCAAGACGAGTTTTTGCTGGCTGATAGCAGGGATAACCTGTTTCATCGGCATCCATTCCCAAGAGCCGCACATGCCAGCCGCCTTCAACAACAACTGTATCGCCGTCAATTACTTTTGTGACAATTGTGTTGTCGGAAGCGCCGCATGCGGCAGAGGTTGTAGCTGAATTTGTTTTTATATTTTGCGCCGAAGGCGCCGACGGCGCCTTCGGCGCAAAAACAACACCAGCGGGTTTTAATGCAAAATAAACAAACCCGCCAATTATTAAGGCGCCAATTATTATCCCAAAAAATATTTTATTTTTCTCCCAAAAATAACTATACATATTTAGTTCATTTTACCATAAAAAAAGCGGGAGTTTTAGGTTAACTCCCAAACCTTGGCACACTAAGTAGCGCGAGACCGCCACTTTTGCGCCAGCTTTGAGACGCAGAGCGACATCTTGCGTTTATAGTTTTTTTCTCGCCTCGCCCTGTCCGCATCATAAGATGCGATTCTCCGTTCCATCCTGTTCATCTTGGTGATGAACCTTAACGCTCGATCACTCGTGCCTTTCCTAGTACCCATAGTCGAACCTCCTCTTAAAAAATGTGAAAAAACATCCTATCCGCCGTTGCGAATCCGGTTGTTAAACTCTTTCTCAAGCAATTTTATGTAGCTTTGAGTAAAAGTTGTTTGCACCGGTCCCGCAAGCAACGGCTCATCTCCAATCAAAGTTTCCCGCAAAGCATCAATCAAACTTCGTAACTTTTTTGCCCTATCAGATTCGTTTTGCATTTTGCCCTTCCATTTCATTTCTCTAAATTCCCAATATTCCAGCCACATTTTATCCATAGCCGGCACTCCTTTTTAAAGAACAAAAAAACAGACGGCTCAATTTGAGACCGCCTGGTAATGTTCAAATAAATTATTTTTGTTGGAACTTTGAAAAAATTTAAACGCTAACAAACAGCCTCAAATTGATTGAGTTCCTTCTCCTTAATAAATTGGCTGTTTGTTTATTCATATTTTTATATTATTACTATATCAGATGCCATACATTTATGTCAAGAGCAACAAAAAATCGCCCAGCATGAAAATGTTTAGGGCGATTTTTTGTTTTCTATATTATCTTCTTGATTTTGCTAATTTTGCCCTTTCCTGCATTTTCGGCAAAATCTTTGGCGTCTCAAAAATAATTTTGCCGTCATCTGCGTCAATTAAAACCCTGCTTCCTTCGGCAATTTCGTTAGTGACAATTTTAATTGACAATGGGTCCAAAATTAAACGCTGGATGACTCTTTTTAACGGGCGGGCTCCCAAATTCGGGTCAAAACCCTCTTTTACCAAAAGTTCTTTTGCGGCTTGCGAGATTTCAATTTTTATTTCTTTGGCAGCCAGGCGTTTTTCAACTTTTGACAATTCCAAATCCACAATTTTTTTAATCTGCTCTTTTCTTAAATAATTAAATATCACAATTTCATCAATTCTGTTTAAAAATTCCGGCCTGAATGAGTCGCGCAAAGAATCAAATATTTTTTCCCTCATTGATTCGCGTTCTGCCAAATCCTCTTTGGTGTTAAATCCAATTGATGACATTTTATTGATAAAATCAGAACCCAAATTAGAAGTCATTATAATGATTGTATTTTTAAATGAAACCATTCTGCCTTTTGAGTCGGTCAAGCGGCCGTCTTCAAAAATTTGCAGCAAAATATTAAAAACATCAGGATGCGCTTTTTCAATTTCATCTAACAAAAGAACAGAATACGGCCTGCGCCTTACTTTTTCTGTCAATTGGCCGGCTTCTTCATAACCAACATAACCTGGGGGCGAACCGATAATTTTTGAAACCGTGTGGCGCTCCATATATTCTGACATGTCCAAACGAATCATTGCTTTTTCGTCGTCAAACAAAAATTCCGCCAAAGCCCTGGCTGTTTCGGTTTTACCAACTCCCGTAGGACCCAAAAATAAAAACGAGCCCAATGGTTTGTCTTCTTCGGAAATGCCGGCCCGCGCTCTGCGTATCGCTCTTGAAATTGCAGAAATTGCTTCTTCCTGGCCGACAACTCTTCTGTTTAAAATTGCTTCCATTGTTTCTAATTTCTTTGCCTCTTCTGTAATCAAACGCATAACCGGAATTCCAGTCCATCGTGAAACAACTTTGGCAACTTCTTCTTCAGTAACTTCTTCCTTCAAAAATCTGTGCTCTTTTTGTATTTTTATTAATTTTTGTTCAATCGCCGCCAGCTCTTTTAATAATTCAGGAATTCTTCCATATTTTATTTCAGCAACTTTTTCTAAATCCGCCTCTCTTTGGGCAATTTCTGTTTGGTAAGAAAGATTATCTATTTTTTCCCTGATATCTTTTATTTTATTAATCAGTTCTTTTTCCGCTCCCCATTTTAATCGCAAGGATTTTGTTTTTTCATTTAAATCGGCCAGTTCTCTGGCAATTGCTTTTAAGCGCCTTTCGGAACCATTTTCTTTTTTTAGCGCCTGCTTCTCAATTTCTAATTTCATAATTTCTTCATCATATTTTTCCAATTCCTGCGGGTCTGACTCAATTTCCAGGCGCAAAGCAGAGGCCGCTTCATCCATCAAATCAACTGCCTTATCAGGCAAAAATCTATCAGAAATATATCGGTTTGCCAAGTCAACGGCGGCCTTAATTTCCGAGTCCTTTATTTTTACTCCATGATGAACTTCATACTTTTCTTTGATTCCTCTCAAAATTGCTGTAGCGTCTTCCACATTTGGCTCCTGCACATAAATTGGCTGAAATCTTCTTTCCAGAGCAGGATCTTTTTCAATATACTTTTGGTATTCTTTTAAAGTTGTCGCTCCAATTGCCCTTAACTCCCCGCGAGACAAAGCTGGCTTCAGCAAATTTGAAGCGTCAATTGCGCCTTCTGCGGCTCCAGCTCCCACCAAGGTGTGAAGCTCATCAATAAATAAAATATATTTTCCGGCAGCTCTGTTGAGTTCTTTTAACAGCGCCTTAATTCTGGTTTCAAATTCTCCCCTGTATTTTGTTCCGGCAATAATTGCTCCCAAATCCAAAGAAATTATTTCTTTATCCTTCAAAAATTCTGGCACATTTCCCCTGGCAATTCTCTGGGCAAAGCCCTCAACAATGGCTGTTTTTCCAACTCCGGCTTCACCAATTAACACCGGATTATTTTTTGTCCTGCGGGAAATTATCTGCATTAACCGCCTGATTTCATTGTCTCTGCCGACAATCGGGTCAATTTTCCCGGCAGCCGCCAAATTAGTTAAATTTCTGGTATATTTTTCTATCACCTGATATTTTGCCTCCGGCTCCGGGTCGGTAATTCTTTGTCCGCCTCTTATCTGCGACAAAACCTTTATAACTGCTTCATAATCAAGCTTTGCATTTTTAAAACTATTTGCCTCACCCGACGCCAAAAAATTAATTTTTTCTAAAACATCTTTTGCCGCGGACTTTGTGTCCAACAACGCCAGAAATAAATGCTCAACTGAAATAAATTCGTCGTTCATTTTCATTGCCTCCTGCCTGGCTCTGTCTAAAACCTTTGCCATATCCTGCGTTAAATAAAACTGGCCGAATGCCTGCGGCGTCAAAATTGTCGGAATTTTCGCGATCTGCGCTTCAACTTTTTTCTTCAAAGAGTCCGCGTCAATTCCAAGCTTCTGCAAAATTGTAATTACAATTGAACCTTCCTGCGAAAGCAAGGCAGACAACAAATGCAGGGCATCAATCTGCGCCTGCCCTTTTTCCTGGGCTAATTGCTGGGCCTGCATCAACGCATCCTGGGCTTTATTTGTAAAATTATTTCCATTCATTTTATTGTTTTTTTGTGTATATAAAAATTATACGTTTAATACATCTATTTTAGTTCAAAATTAATTAAAAATCAAGTCAAAAAAAGAGCGGAGACGAATCCTCGCTCGACCTATTGCAAACTTAATCGCAAACCAGGACCTGTGCCTATTTTTTCTCGAAGTTGGCAGTGCACACGAGCATATCACAAAATTTTTTAGATGTCAAAAATTTTGCCTGCCATCTATTGACACGAAAGAAATAAAATGATATAATTAGCATATTGATTTAAATAAATCGTTCCCTTCTTTCAGACCATTTAGTCAAATGACACGGAATAACAGAACATCAGATTAATTCTTGATTTTCCAAAAGTAATAATTTTCCCTGCTCCGTAGTGAATTTCAGAATGAAATTCTACTACTGGGGTTTAGTGGTTTGAAAGAAGGGAACCTTCAAAAAATTTTACCGACTCGCGCAAGGGACGGCCATGGCGGTCGTATTTCCAAAGAGAGGAAGGCCATGCACTTCTTGAAAGGGTTAATTACTGTATGGGTTCGAACCGTTGCCGCTGTGCAGATACTCTGCCTGGTGGCGCTGGCGCTGGTTGCCGCGATAGCCATAATCGCCGGACTGTCCTACTACCCAGAGGCCACCATAATCATTCTGGCGGCATCTGCGGTCGCATTTGCTTTTGTCATCGGATTCTGCAAGGCCGCGGCAAAAGGCAACATTTACTGTCCAGCTTGCGGCAGCGAAGACCACAAGGTGGTCATTAACTACCGCGAAAATGGGGCAAAACACAGCCACATCACTAGCATCTGCAAAGCGTGCGGAAAAAAGTGGTGAACAACTCAGGCCTGCAGGAAAGGGGCACGTTGTCTTTCCTCCTTTTTTCAGACCACCCTAAGGCGACCTGAAAAAAGGAACTGACCGGGGCGGATTTCTCAATTTTGGAAATCCGCTAATTTTTTTACAAAAAAAAGACGACCGAAGTCGCCCGTGAGAACCAGGGTTAGTCCCCGAAGTACTCCTCCGCCGGCGCAAAAGCCCCGCGGTTATCAAAGAAAAGTGTGTCATCCTCTGACATCATAGCAACGCCGGCCAGTTCCCGGACGTTGTCGTAATATATGTGCCTGGCTTTTTCGCCGGGCGCTGCCAAGGTAAAAAATCCGTCACCGTTCTTTACAAAAACGGTGATGCCGTACCTTTCGAATACGCTGACATTATGCTTTGCCTTGCGTCTGCCAGCGTCGCGGCTCATGCGAATAATCACACTTTGCTCCTTCATAAGTGGAATGGAAATGGAAAAGGACAAAACAAGCCCCCCTAAGAGAGGGGCTTGTTTTGATTAACTAATTTTTATTTTTTATTTTTGTCTTTTTAATTCACCAAAACCAACCTCTCTCTGAAAGAAGCTAAAAAAGAAAAAGAAGTTTCGGCTGGTTGTTGTTTTCATATATAGTTCTTTATAGCAAAATAAAAATCCATGTCAACTCTTTATGAACTTCTCTGACCCAATGTGACGTCAACATCCATTTCTTTTCCATTTCTTAAAATATGCAGAGTAACTTTATCGCCGGCATTATATTTTTCAATTATTGTTGACATTGAATTGTCGGCAGTAATTTTTTCTCCATTAATTTCCAAAATAACATCATTTTCTTCAATTCCTGCCTTTGCCGCGGCTGAACCTGCGGTAACAGCCGGCTCGCCCTTATCGCCTTTCAAAACCAAAGCTCCATAGTCAACTGACAAATTATATTTTTGCTTTACCTTATCATCAACCAAGACATATCTTACTCCTAAAAATGGATAAATAATTTTATTTGTTGTCGCAACCTGGCCGATATCTCTTTTTGCCATGTTAATCGGGATTGCAAAACCAATACCCTGAGCTCCCTGCGCCATGGCTGTATCAATGCCGATAACTTCGCCTTTTAAATTTAACAATGGACCCCCGGAGTTTCCCGCGTTAATTGCCGCATCTGTCTGAATAATTCCTTCCAATGTTTCGGAAAATGAACCCACTTGGTCAGACGCAGAAATTGTTCTTTGAAGTCCGGAAACAACGCCAACAGAAACAGTGTTGGAAAATTGCCCCAAAGCATTTCCAATGGCAATAGCCGTCTGGCCTATCTGTATCCCCGAAGAGTCCCCCAAGGTTACTGGCTGAAATATTTTCCCAGAGCTCTGAATTTTTATTACTGCCAAGTCCTGGACAGGGTCTAATGCCAAAACCTTTGCTGAATATTTTTTTCCGTCATTTGTAAAAACCGTGTAGTCCGCCTTGCTGTCTGAAACAACGTGTTTGTTTGTTAAAACCAATCCGTCGGCTGAAACAATAAAGCCGGATCCCGCGCCAATTTCCTGATACTGAGTTCCATTCTGCACTTGCTGGGGAATTTCAAAATTAGGAAACAAATCGCCGAAGGGATTATTGTTGTTATCACCAAAAGGATTTACAAACTGCTCTTCGTATGTGGGCACATTTTCGGAAATAACGATGCTGACAACGGACGGAGAAACGTTTTTTGCCGCATCAATTATCGCCTGCTCGTAAGAAACGTTTGAAGTATATTGGTTTGCAGTCGGCAAGTTTGTTTTTGGCAGCGCTACCTCGGGCGTCTCGAAATATTGCAAAAATGCTTTTGCCTCTAACGGAAAATAACGCAAGGCAGCCGCGCCTATGCCAAAACCAATTATGCATCCTGCAATAACCAGAGACAAAACACCCCAAAAAATTCTGCTTTTAAATATTTTAAAAATTTTCGCCTTTAATTCTGGAATATTTGATTTAGGTAGATTATACATGTTCATATGTTTGTTATATTAATTATAATAACGAAGAAAAAACTATCAAGGATTTATTTGCATAAAAATAATACGATAGAAAATTATTTTTTGGTGCTGTCTTTGTCTTTATAGTGGTCAAACTTATATTTAAAAATATCTGATTTTACAGGACCTATAAAAATAAGATGAAGTTCGCAAAGCAAATATCTTATTCCCACAGAAATCCAGCCGTCTGTCTTGAATCTCCTGTCTGAAATAAAAATTTCTGTTGATTTTATAATGCCGAATTTAGCTCCAAAAAGTTTCTGCGCCCTCCGGGCCAGATAATGGTCTTCTGCTAATTTTACATCTTCATCAAATCCTCCTGTCTTTTCAAAGAGATCTTTTTTGAAAAGAATGCCGGTGGCTGCATGCGGCAATGCCGACTGCAATAAAACAATGGGCTGATTGTAAAAAACATTTAGCATAAATGTGGAAAATTTATTTTTGGGAAGAGGGATAAGGCAGAAGCTGGCAAAGTCAAGCGCCCGTGCATTAAATTCGCCCAATGCTTTTTCTAAAAAATTGTCTGGCAGGATAGTGTCGGCATCCAGAAAAAATAACATATCGCCTTTAGCAATTTTTGCTCCTTCATTTCTTCCTTTTGCCGGCAACCCTCCAGGAATAATTTTGCAATTATATTTTTTAGCAATTTCCAAGGTTTTATCTTCTGACCCGGCATCAGCTATTATAATTTCACAATCATCAAAATTCTGCTTTTTTATTGATTCTAAAAGCGAAGGCAGATATTTTTCCTCGTTCAAAGTTGGAATAATGATACTTAACATAATTATTCTTTCACCAAAAATCTTTCACATGCCTGTTTAATTCTTTCTTTCATTTCTCCTTCAAAACCTGTTTTAGAGCCAAGTCGCGCCTTATTATGCTGGCCAAAAGCGCCTCTTGCTTTTCTGCTTGCTGTTTTAGGCAGATTCAAAACCTCAGCATCGCCTTGCAAAGTTAAGCGACCTCTTTTTATAAATGATTCTACCAAAGAAATTATGTCTCTGTCTCCATAATTCTCAACAATGGTATCTAGGGCTTTATCAACATCATTTAAATTTTGAGACCTTCTAAGTTCTTCGCCATAAACACTGCACAAAAAATCTAACATGTCTGTTGTTTTTTTGTCTTTTTCGCTTGTAGCTTTTTTCTTGTTAAAAACAATATCGGGCATATTCAAAACTGGTTTACCCAGCTTTCCGTCTTCGTCTTCCTGAAAAATAATATCTGAAACCAATACTTCGCCAATTCCTCCATGGTTATTATGCATATCTCTAATATATTTTGACGCTTCAGCCAGCGCCTGAAACCTGTCAGTCGCTTTTAATTTGTCGGACTCAATTATGTCTGACCTGTAAACATCCTGAAGAGGCAGGCCATGAGTATAAACCTCTGGCTTTTTTATTTCTATTCCATTTTGATGGGGTCCGTAATATTCAGAAAGACCTAATCTATCAATATTTTCTGCTACTTCTTGGTTGCTTCCTCTGTATCTTTTCGTGCCAGGTGCAAAAAATTTTTTGGCAGCAATTTTTGGATGTTTCCTTAATAATTTTCCCGGCTCTTTTACTACATGCTCGTCAAAAGTTCTGAGCACTGCGTCTCCTGCTTTATCAATTTTTGAAATAATTCCCCTTCTGTCCCAAACCATTTTTCCTTCGTCATCAAAATTCATTTTTCCGCCATAGACACCGACCGTACTTTCATATTCTTCGTTTGGCAACCTTGATTCGTTCATTATGCCTTGAACTCTTTTTCCCACGGCTTCTCTCATAATTCCTTCTTTTTTTGCTTCTTGTTGCGGGATTTCTTCTTCGGGTTCCCGCGAACCTCTTTCTGGATCAAACATATTTTTTGTTTTTAATTATTAAATAATTGTTTGGCTTCGTTCCATATTGCTGGCTGGTTTCGGTTCACTTTTAGCCAATACCACCATTCTACTCCCCAAAAGTAAAATTTGTCCAATCCTGTTTCTTTTGCATACTCAATATTTTTTTCAAATAAATCCGGGTTCATTGTTTTTTCCTGCTCTGGTAAAGGAACGTCATAAAATGGCTTTGATGTCCAGGGCTCTGCTTGCAATTCAATGCAGATTACATTTCTGCCAAATATTTTTTTAATGAGCAATGCTTTCCTCCAATAAGTGACTGGCGATAAAAATGAATTGAAATTAAATCCAAAACCGTCTGTTATGTGCGCCCAAACGTCCCTATACATTGTAATCCCGACAATGTCTCCAATTTTTGCAGCGCCAAACCAACTTGATTGCTCGCCAGAATCAGAGACAATTATCTGCCTTGAAGAATCCAGTGATTTTATCAGATTAACTTCTGTTTTCAAAAAGTCATCGTTTTGGTAATACCACGACGGGCATTGGCCGAAATTAAATAACGGCTCATTTTCCACCTGCCAATATGCAACTGCTTTTGAATTTTTGTATCTTTGCACAACTTCTGTAATGTATTTTAACAATTCCGACTGCTGGTCTTTTTCTGAAAGTCCGTTTGCCCAAGTTGGAATGTGGCACTCCGGCCATCTGCCGGTCTTCATTCCGATTACATAAATAATTTTTACATCATTTTGTTCTGCCTGATTTATCTGCCAGTCAATATCGTCAAAATAATAATCATCTTTTTTTCCTTCAATCCAGTCCCATTGTGTATGCAGTTTTATATTTTTTGCGCCCAAGTCGTCGATAATCGCTGAATATGCCTCTTTCCAGTTTAATTTTAAGTTTTCTGCCTGCATCTGAGAGAAATCAACGCCCCAGGTTATATTTTTTGGGACTGGCGAAGACCCGACAAAAAAATAACAAAAAATAACTGCTGCCAAGGCAATAATTATTATTAAACAAAAAATAAATATCTTTAAAAATTTTTTCATCTATCTTCAATCAGTATGCCCGATTATTTTTTCTATATTATACGTTCCCATTTTCTCTATTTCTATAAATCCCTGCATAGCTGTTTCAGCTAAATCTCCGGCGCTTAAGGAATCGTGAAGCCACTGATCGATATATTTTGGATTTTCCTGAGAAAGGCCGGCGCCGACGTGCAATAGCCATTTTTTATTAAAATCCTCCTGCGAGCCGATTGGCGGAGCTATTATTATAGGAATGCCCAGGCCCGCATAGAAAGAAAGCTCCGACGGCTTGGTCCACAAAACATCGGTTTCTCTCAGCGTCTCATTAAAAATTTTGAAATATTCATTGGTTGTCATTGCAGAAAGTATATGAACCCAGCCGTCTAGTTTCAACCCCTTAATATTTTCTAAAAAATATTTCCTTAATTCTTCCCTTACGCCAATAGCAATAATAAATCTTAATTTCTTATTTTTTATTTTTTCTTCCAGGCCATTTATTGCGCTTAATGGTATTTCTTTCTGCGCACCGGCTCCGCCAATTGAAAACATAATTGTCAATGGATGGTTTGATTTCTCCGGCAGATTCCCCAAAGTACCCCTGATTAACGGCTTATATATTTTTCTATATTTTTTATCTGGATCCAGGTTTAAAATGCGGTGGCGCATATCTTCCTTCAAAATTTCCAGATTTTTTCCAATGTTTTCCTTTGGCAAAGGATATCCTGTTAAAAAAATATTTTCGGGGGCGACTCCATAAAGTTTTAGGCGGTCTCTGACCCAGGTGCACGGAGCAAAATATTTAATCTTGCTTTTTTTAGGATTTATTGTAACCCAGGTTCTGTTTATGTCGGCATCGCAGACCACGCAATAAATTTGATTTGGATATTTTAATTCTTCTGCCATAAAGGCAGGCGTGAAAAATGTGGAAACCAAGGGCAGAGAATTTTTTTTAAGCCGTTCTATCAAGTCCTTTCCCCACCCCCTTTTAATAAAATAAAAAATATTTCTTAAAGTGATATTGGGCGTTGATAAATCCCTCTCTGGATAATAGCTCATTATTTTCTGAAATCTGTCTAAAATGGAAAACATAAAATCTCCCAAAACAGGAATTCTTTTAAACCTGGAGATAAACTCATATAAAGAGCGCGTTTGCTGCCAAAACCTTTTGTCTTTTATGGGAATGCCTTCGTAGCTGTTGGCATTGATAACTTTGCCTCCAAAAGCAATGTCTCTTAAAGGATACGCTGTGCGTTGATGACCATAACCCATATCAGCTGCTATAACCCATGCTTTTTTCTGATTTTTGGTTTCCATATTATTTAATTATACTATAATTCTTAGAAAACTTTAATATTGCAAAAAATAAAAATATCTGATATGCTATTATTGTTTGCGCCGAGAAAAGGAAGGCAGGGGGTCACGGAACATAATTAAAATCAAGTTTTAGAAGCCGAAAAATAAATTAGTTCAAGGCGTGGCAAGGAGGCTGTACAAAGGATTTGTATGCCGACGAAGCCGCAACGCAGAAATAATTTATTTTTCGACTTCCCTTCGGGCGGGCGAATTAAGGCAATCTTCTTCGTTGCTTCGGAGCGAACAATGCGCATAGGCATTAGGTTCGCTCCTCGCGCCTTGAATATTGCCTTAATTCGCTCCGCTAAAATGATTTTAATTATGTTCCGTGACCCTAGGGTGGAGAACCTTGTCAACGGAGAATCCGAAAGATGTCTTCTAAAACTTACGAGGCGCTGAGAACCGCCCCGACCACATTGGTTATCTGCTGCAGCCAGCTCAGCTATGAGCAGTTCGTAGCAGAGGAGCTTGGCTTAAGGCCAAGAGACATTAAACCAATCTGCGTTCCAGGAGGACCGGCCGCGCTTGTCCACCAAGAGATACCAAAGGATTGGGTATCTCTGAGGGATTGGGTCCGATTTCTGCTCGCAGAATTTCAGACAATAGAAAACGCGCTGGCATTCGGCCATGAGGGCTGCGGATACTACAGAAAAACTCTCGGGGTCGGGCCAAAAGAAAGGGATGATCTGCTTCTGGTGCCTCGGGCTATAATGGAATATTCTCCACGAGGACTGCACATCAGGACTTTCTACGCCAAAATCTCCGGTCCGAATGGCCAAGTGGACTTTGAAGAAGTCAAATAACGCCGCCACAAGTGGCATGGGTAATGCTTTTTGCCACAAACCTGCACCAACTTCGGTTCGGGATTTTTTTTGTTAAAAAATACGAGAATATTTTTTGTTAAAAAACCACGTGGCAAAAATAATAATCACGTATGAAAATAAAAGCCAAACCCACGAAACGTTTGAAATATTTTTTGACATCCATGGCGCAGAAAAAAAGTTGAGAACCCAGTTAAAATATAAAAGTAAAAAATAGCAAGGAATTGACAGCAACCAGCCGAGAGTTGACCAAAATATTCCCGCCAAAGAAGATAAAAATCCAAAAAGCATTAAATAATAAAAAATTGGAAAAATTAAAATATTGGTAATCGGCGAGACCCAGGAAATATTTCCAAAATTAAAAACTACAATTGGCAAAGTAAAAATTTGAGCGACAAAAGTTATAGAAACCATCATATAAACATTTTCATACTTTTCTGCAGTTTTTATGTTTAAAAATTTTTTTAGCAAAAATTTTATAAAATCTCTGAAAAGCGGTTCAAAATATATGAGCCCCAAAACAGCCAAAAATGAAAGCTGGAATCCAACATCGTAAAGCAAAAGCAAGGGGTTTGCCAAAAGCATTAAAGCGGCTGCCAAAACAATTATTCTGGAACTAAACGCCTGCCTGCCCAATTTTTGTGCCAGCAAATAAGTTCCGCCCATAATTCCGGCTCTTACGGCGGCCGAGGACATACCAGTCAAAACAATGTAAGTGCAGATAAAAATTATGGCAACATAAAATGCCTGGCTTCGCCACATTCCTATTGCTAAAAGAAAAGACATTACAATCGAAATCAAAATTACAATATGCAGGCCAGAAATAGCGATAAAATGGCTTAATCCGGTAACGCTTAATTTATTTTTTAAGTCCTGGCTTACAGCTCCCTTGTCGCCCAAAATTGTCCCCTGTAAAATTTGGCTTTCGGGTGGCAAAAAATTATCTTGTATGCTTTGCCTCATTCTTTGTTTTAAAAACAAAATTTTCTCATATAAAAAAGAATAAATATTATACTGATGTTTTGTTGATACTAGTTCAATTTTTGGAAAACCCATCACAGAATAAACATGAGCAGGCAATAAATAATTTTTGTAGTTGAAATCATCCACAATGCCAGGCGCCTCTAATTTTCCTGTAAGTTTTATTTTGTCTAAATATTTATATTCAGGATAAAGACCTGTTGTCACCAAAATTGTGCTGTCTGCAACTTTTACTTTTATTTTTTGAGATGTATCTCTAACATCCGGCTCATCATTTATTATTCCCATTAAAACAACCTGTCCCTTGCCGTTTAATTTACTTAATTTATCGTTTGCAATATTAAATTCAGAAATCTGGACCCTTGAAACTCCGACAATCAAAAACAGAAAACAAAATCCGGCAATTATTAAAATATTCTTTCTAATAAAAAGAAAAATAATAATTGCGAAAAAATCCAGCAATAAAAAAACCCAAATAAAAATTTGAGGAATTTTAGCAACTGACTCTAAAAATATTCCCAGAACAAACGAAACGCAAAGAAAAAATAAAATCTTAGAAGCACTCATCCTCTGAATATGCATTCTTTAAAATAAGGGGATATTTCTTTTACAACCTCTGCGAAAAATGCTTTTTCAAATGGCTTTATTTTTTCAAATTCCGGGTCAATTGTTTTTTCTGCTCTGAAATTTTGCAGATAATATTTTATATTTTTGCCGCCTATCCATTCTGCAATTTCCAAAAAATCATTTTTTGTGTGGATTGTCGGCACGCAAGTTGTTCTAAATTCAAAATCCAAATTTCCATTTTTAAAAAATTCCACGCTTTCTTTTATGTTATCAATTGTTATTCCTTCGGTCATAATTTTTTGATAAACAGGATTTTTTGGAGAAGTTTTGATGTCCATTGCCACATAATTTATCAAACCAGAATTAACTGAATCTTTTAGCATTTTAGGATTTGAGCCGTTGGTATCCAGTTTTACGGCAAATCCCAAATTTTTTATCTTTTCTACAAATTGCTCTAAATCCTTGTTTATTGTCGGCTCGCCCCCGCAAATCACAGCTCCATCCAGCAAACCTTGGCGCGACCTCAAAAAATTAAAAAATTCCTGCTCTGAAATTCTCGGTTGCTTTACAATTTTCAAAGGCAAAACCAATTCTGAAGAATAACACCACGGACACCTGAAATTACAGCCAGCCAAAAAAACCACACAGGCAATTTTTCCCGGATAATCTATTAGTGTAGTTTTCTGCAAGCCAGCTATAATCATCGTAAATTAATTATACTTAAAAACTCCTTTTTTGAAAGGAGTTTTTCTGTTTTATGCTAGGACTTTTTCTTCTACCTTTTCTAAAACATCTTTTGCTATCTCAATTGGCACAACAAATTCTTTTCTTTCTTTGTACTCTTCCTGCTTGCCTTTGTGCCACTGCTGAACCGGACGGATATAGCCGACAACTCTTGAATAAACCTCGCAGGGCTGTTTTATTGTGCATTGCGGGCATTCAAAATGTTCGCCGGAAAGATAGCCGTGAGTTGGGCAAATTGAAAATGTCGGAGTCAAAGTAATGTATGGCAAACTATATTTTTCAAATATTTTTCTGACTAAATTTTTTGCCATATTCGGGTCAGAAATTTTTTCTCCCAAAAATATATGCAGAACCGTTCCGCCCGTGTATTTTGTTTGAAGGTCGTTCTGCAAGTTTAATGCTTCAAAAACATCGTCTGTAAAACCAACCGGCAGCTGGCTTGAATTTGTATAATATGGAGCTTCTTTCGTGCCAGCTGTAATAATATCCGGGTATTTTTCTCTGTCTGTTTTTGCATGCCTGTAGCTTGTGCCTTCGCCAGGAGTTGCTTCAAGATTATACAGATTTCCGGTTTCTTCCTGAAATTTAATCATTTTTTCTCTCATAAAGTCCAAAATTTCAATCGCAAATTTTCTGCCCTTTGGAGTTGTAATGTCTTCTTCCAAAAAATTAAGCAATGCCTCATTCATGCCGATAATTCCAATGGTTGAAAAATGATTTCCAAAATAAGAATTTCTCAAAATTTTTACATCCTGCAAATAATACCTTGAATATGGATAAAGGCCTTTTTCCATAAAGTCGTCTAATGCTTTTCTTTTGATTTCCAAACTTTCTTTTGCTAAATCCATCAAATGGCTTAGGCGATTTAAAAATTCTGTTTTTGTTTTTGAGGTGTATCCGATTCTTGGCAAATCAATTGTAACCACTCCGATTGACCCTGTTTTCGGCGAAGAGCCGAATAATCCTCCGCCTCTCTTGTATAATTCCCTGTTATCTAGCCGCAATCGGCAGCACATTGACCTGGCGTCATCCGGGCTCATATCTGAATGAATGAAGTTGGAAAAATAATTTATTCCATATTTTGCCGTTGCTTCCCACATTGGAGCTAGATTCGGATTATCCCATTCAAAATCCTTTCCGACAGAAACAGTTGGAATTGGAAAAGTAAACGGCCTTCCTGATGCGTCGCCCTCCATTAATCCCTCGTAAAATGCCTTAATAAACATATCTATTTCCGGCTGGAAATCCGCATAAATTTCATTTTGCGGCTGGCCGCCGATAATTACCGGCTGCTTTGCCAAAAATGCCGGCGGTTTAATATCCAAAGAAACATTTAAAAATGGCGTCTGAAAGCCGACGCGAGTTGGCACCATACAATTGTACAAAAACTCCTGCATAACTTGTTTTACCTGTTTGTAGTCCAAGTGGTCATATCTGATAAATGGAGCTAACAATGTGTCAAAATTTGAAATGGCATTGGCACCAGCAGTTTCTCCCTGTAAAGTATATAAAACATTTACCAACTGCCCCATAGCAGTCCCAAAATGCTTCGGCGGTTTGCATTGTATTTTTCCTGACACTCCGCCAAATCCTTTTACCAAAAAATCATACAAGTCCCAGCCGGCGCAATAGGGCGCCAATAATTGCAAGTTATGAATATGAAAGTCCTCGTTGGCTGCAGCATCCCTTATTTCTTTTGGATAAATTTTATTTAACCAATATTTTTTTGAAATATAAGAACCGACATATTCGTTTAATCCCTGCAAAGAAAAAGTCATGTTGGCGTTTTCTTTTACCTGCCAGTCAAGCTCTTTCAGATAGCTATCAATTTTTTCTGAAGATTCATCAACTACCTTTGCCGACTCACGAATTGCCCTTCTTTGCTCTCTATACAAAATGTATGCTTTGGCTGTTTCAACCAAATCCTCTAAAATTAACGCCTCTTCAACAATGTCCTGAATCTGCTCAATGTGCGGAATTTCGCCTTTTTTAAATCTGCGATTTAATAGCGCGACAACCTTATCAGAGACCTTTTTTGAGACCGCGCCGTCGCCCTGATTTGTTGCAACAACCGCCTTATGAATTGCGTTGGCAATTTTTTCCTGCTCAAAATCAACGATTCTTCCGTCTCGTTTCTGGACTTTTTCAATATTATTTTTTACTTTCAATTCTGCTTCCATATTATTTTGACGGGACAAAAAAAGGCATTGCCTTTAATCAAATCTACTGTTTAGAAATTTTTTCTTAAAAGTTTATAAACAGTAAATCTATTAAAACGCCTTTTTAATTAATATTTTTAAATCGCTTAGATTACTCCATTTTACTCCGCCCAAAAACTAGGTCAAGCCCCCACTTTCAATATAAAATCTGTGGATAACTATAATATTGTCTCCACGCAACAAAATACGACCTCACATGCTGTATTTCTTGTTGTTTTTATAATTTTGTCGCTATAACCGAGACCTTTATTTCGCCTTTTTTAAGAGTGGGGTCTTTTACCGCACCAAAAATAATTTGCGCTTTCGGGTCAACATTTTTTGTTATGACCTTGGCTGCTTCCTGAATTTCATTTAAAGTTATATCCTGGCCGGAAGCATTGAACAAGACACCCTTTGAACCTTGGATTGAAAAATCCAGCAATGGAGAATTTATTGCGGCTTGTGCCGCCAAAACCGCCCGATTTTCGCCCGATGCCTTGCCTGTGCCGAACATTGCCCGACCAGAATTTTTCATAATGGACAAAACAGAAGCAAAGTCAATATTTATAATCCCGGGAATTAAGATTAAATCAGTGATTCCCTGCACTGCCTGGCTCAAAACATCATCACAAATTAAAAATGCTTCAGATACCGTGGTTTTTTCGTCAATGATTTTTAAAAGCTTGTCATTGGAAATTACCAAAAGAGAATCCACGGGGCACCCCTTGGGTCCTTTTAAATTTTTCAGAGCTGCCTCTGCAACTTTTTTTCTTTGCTCGCCCTCAAAGGAAAAAGGAGTTGTAACAACTGCTATAGTTAAAATGCCGAGTTCTTTTGAAATCTCGGCGACAATTGGCGAAGCCCCAGAGCCGGTGCCTCCGCCAAGCCCGCAAGTTATAAAAACCATGTCAGACCCTTTTAAATTTTCAGAAATTTCTTGTTTGTTTTCTTCTGCCGCGTTTTTTCCCAAGTCCGAATCCATGCCGGTTCCCAATCCATGAGTTACATCTTTTCCTATTAAAATTTTTTTATTTGCCTTAGAAAAATTCAATGCCTGCGCATCGGTGTTTATGGCAATCAATTCAACATCTGAAAAACCAAACTTTGCCATGCGAGATACAGTATTGGATCCAGATCCGCCGACTCCTATAACTTTAATTACTGGGTTCATATGTTTAAAATTTTTCTTACGGAAGAAAAACTCTAAACATTTTTTTAAATCTAGAGCCAAATCCTCTCGCAGCTCCCAGTATACCTTCTTCTTCGTCAAAATCAACCCCTCCAAGCGCCAAACCTGCCACAGTAGCTAAAGATGGATCTTCTTGCAACCCTATAATTTGTTTTGCCTGCCTGTCCGGTAGGCAGGGAATTCCTATTTCGCAAGAAAGTTTTAACATCTCTTTCGTGAGTTCTTTTATTTTTGGAATTTTTGCTCCGCCTCCGGTTAAAACAATTCCGCCGGGCAATAATTCCTGCCTGTTAATTTTTTTTAATTCTTTTTGTATCAAATCCAAAATTTCAGAAACGCGCGGCTCAATAATATCCACTAAGTTTTTCTTTGTAAAATTGAGCGAGGAAGATTTATCAAAGACCTCTATTTTTTTTCTTGACTGGTCCGATTTATCTTTTTTAGCAAACATGCACGTGCCATGCTGTTTTTTTATTGCCTCTGCAATTGCAACTTCTGTTTTAAGCCCAATGGCAATGTCATTTGTGATATTTGCCGAACCGATCGGGAAAACCGCCAAATGTATTAATTCGCCTTCTTCAAACACCGCCAAGGAGGTTGTGGCGGCTCCGATGTCAATTAAAGCAACTCCCAATTCTTTTTGCTGCGGAGTCAAAACAGCTTTGGCGGCAGCCAATGGAGACGGAACCACATCGTTAATCTGCAGTTTTGAATTTAAAACTGCCTGGGTCAAATTAATAAAATAAGGAGAAAAAACGCAAAGCAATAAAACTTTGGCTTCCAATCTTACGCCTGTCAAATTTTCTGGTTTTTTTATTCCTTTCTGGTCGTCAATAATAAATTCTCTCGGGAAAACATCCAGCACTTCTTCGTTGGAGGGGATATTAATGGCTCTTGTCGCCTGCAAAACCCTGTCAACATCTTCTTTCGAAATTCTTTGGTCGGCCCTGGAAACAGAAATTATTCCGTCAGACGGAGTTACATATAAATGGTTTCCGCCGATATTTACAAAAACAGAATTGATTCTTCTGTTGCAATCCTTTTCAACCCCAGACATTATCATCTGCACATTTTTTGCCGTCTCTTCAACGTTTATAACAGCTCCTTTGCGCAAACCAAAAGAAGGAATTTCTGCATACGATAAAACCTCCCAATCTTTTCCTTTCTTTTGG